>DATAHG010000212.1:0-7046 GCA_036263295.1 Thermoanaerobaculia bacterium
GCCTTTTTCGCCGGCTTGGGCTTCGCCCCCCGGGCGGCGCCGAAGCGCTCCCCCAGCACCAGGACGACCGAGACGTTGTCCTTCCCCCCGGCGGCATTGGCGCGGTCGATCAGCTCCCCCACCGCGGCCTCGGGGTCGCGCGGGTGGGCCTCCACCGCCTCGCGGATCCCGGCCGACGTCACCATGTCGGAGAGGCCGTCGCTGCAGAACAGCAGGGCGCTCTCGGCGTCGAAGGGGACCTGCAGGACGTCGATGAAGCCCTCGTCGTCGGGGCCGTGGAGGGCCGAGCCCACGTCGCGGAAGATCTCGTTGCGGCGCGGATGGCGCATGGCCTCGATCTCGGAGATCTCGCCGGAGTCCTCGCGGCTGCCGACCGGGGAGTGGTCGGGGGTGACCTTGCGGATGGTGCCGGCGCGCAGCAGGTAGAGGCGGCTGTCGCCGACGTGGCCGACCAGGGCGCGCTCCTCGTCGATCAGGGCGACGGTGAGCACGCAGGCCATGCCGCGCAGACGGGCGTCGGCCTCGGCGCGTTGATAGATCTCGCGGTTGGCGAGGGCGATCGCCTCGCGGATCAGGCGCTCGAGGTCGGTGGTGCGGCGCGACAGCCGGGCATGCAGGGTGTCGTGGGCGATCTTGGCCGCCACCTCGCCGCCCGACTCCCCGCCGACCCCGTCGATCACGGCGAAAATGCCGCGCTCGGGATCGCACAGGACGCGGTCCTCGTTGTTCTCGCGCTCGCGGCCGGGATCGCTCCCGGCGGCGGCCGAGAGCGGCGCCCGCCGCGCCGGGCGCGCGTCTACTTTCTGTCCGCGATCGCGAGCCACGAGAAGAGGGCCACCAGCAGCAGGAGGATCAACAGGAAAAGGAGACGGGCGGTGAGGAGCAGCGTCACGACGGCTGCCCCAGCTTCTCGAATTCGAGGGAGATGACGCCGGCGAGAGCCACCCGGGCGCGGTCCGGCAGATCGACCCAGCGCTCCAGGTCGCGCACCTCGCCGTCGACGCTCTCCAGGCTGCGCGGCACCGGCACGCCGTCCACCGTGGTGCCGAGCTTGCTCAGGTCCTTGATGCGGAAGCGCCCTTCCGGGGTGCGCTGGATGCGGGCGTGCTCGCGCGAGACGTCGAGGGAGGTCTCCAGGCGCAGGTCCACCCAGACGTCGTTGGCCTGGCGGCCGATGACGATCTCCTCGCGGACCATGTGGAAGGTGGACGGCCCGCGGTCGTCCTTGTAGGTGATGCGGGCGAAGGCGGCCTGGCGGGGATCGACCTCCTCGCGCTGGGTGGTCATGTGGCCCAGGCGGCGGGTGGTCGAGATGCGGTGGGTCTTGGACCCCGCCACGTAGCCGGACGAGGAAGGCTGGGCGAACTCCGAGACCACCTCGATCTCGCCGGGGGCGAGGGTGCCGTTGGGGTCTTCGCCGAAGCGGATGTACCAGCGCCCCTCGGCGCTGACGTACTTGATGGCCGGCTCGGGCTCCGCCCCTTCCTTCTTGCGGAAGCGGGCCGGCAGGAGCCGGGTCAAGGAGGAGGCCGGGCCGCCGCGGTTCAGGTGCTCCAGCTCCTGGTCGAGCAGCTTCTTGGCCTCGTTCTCCAATTCGGGGAAGAGGCTGCGCAGGCGCTCGTGGTCGTCGGCGTGCAGATAGACCTGATAGAGGCTGGGCGCCAGCACCTTGGTGACCAGGGGCTCGAGGCTCTGGCGCATGTTCTCGCCGATGGCGAGGATGACGTCTCTACCGGTGACGCGGTCGGTGGTCAATCGGATCTCCAGTCGGGGACCAGCCCCCCCGGGTTCGGGAGGGGAGGCGGTCCGGTCCTAGATATTCTCCTACGAAATTGGTTGGTGGGAAGTTCCGGGGGGTGTAGTGGAGTATCTGCTTCGCCACTGGCAGGAACTCGGCAAGACTTTTTGCAGCAAATCAAACGCGGCTGGGAGCGCCGGCATCTTGCCGGCATATGGAAATAAATTGCCGGCTGGAAGCCGGCGCTCCCAGCCGCGTTATCGATGAGGGAGCGGGCCCGGCTTGATCCCGCCGGCTGGCGCTTCTGGCTAGGGGGTCAAGAGGCGGGGAAAAATGTCCGCGGGAGCGAGGGAGGTTCAGGCCCCGCTCCCGCGTCGGGGGTCTGGGCCCCCCGTCGCCAACTTCGGTCAACTTCGTAAAAACGGGCTCTCAGGTTTCAAGGCAGGGTGTCAGGGCTTGGAGGCGACCGCGACCGGCTGCTCGTGCTGCTCCTCTTCGGCCACCCACTTCGCCAGCACGTCCTGCGGGACCGGGGCGAGGGTGGCGGTCACCTTGCGGGTGGCGCCGTCGCGCTTGATGGTGTAGGTCACCTGGCTGCCGACGCCGAGACCGCTCTTGACCTTCTTGAGGGCCTCCTTGTTCCCGGCGTTCAGGGCGACGCCGTTCAGGGCGACCAGCACGTCGCCGGGCCGGAAGCTGCCGCTGGCCGGGCTGGAGGGGGCGACGGTCTTGACCACATAGGCGCCGGTCGCCTCGTCCTTGCCGGTCTCGATGCCGAGCCACCCCTTGGCGGCGAGCTGGGCGGCGCGGTCGGAGGTGCCGGCCGCGGCGGTCTTCGCCGCCTTGGCGTGCGGGTCGCAATTCTCGCCGCCGCCGGCATAGGCGGCCGGGGCGAAGGTGACGGCGAGGGCTACGAGGATCAGGCAGAAGGGGATCGTCAGTCTCATGGGGCTCTCCTTGTCCGTTGGGTCGTCCGTTCAACCGTTCGACAGGTCGGAGATTAGGAGCCGGGGGGTGTAAATGTCCTCACCGATTGGTAAAACAACCGTGATGTCTGTCAACGATCTGTAAACGGCCCGGCTTGTCAAAGGTTTGTAAAAGGGGGACGGGACGGCGACGCGGGCGGCGGAGGTGGTTTATATTGCGGGCTGCAGAGCCATGAAGACCCCGAGCCTCTTCCGCCGCCGCACCCTCTGGGCCGGATTCCTCGCCGTGCTGTTGCCGCTCGGCATCCTGCTGGTGCTCCAGTACCGCTGGCTGATCGAGCTGGACGACGCCTCCGAGATCGCCCATCAGGCGAGCCTCGACAACTACCTGGCGGCGGTGGCGAACGACATCGAGTACTCCTATACGAAGAGGGGTGAGCGGCTGCTCAACCTCCCCGCCTCGGTATTCACCCAGCATCATCTGGAGAAGGCGGCCTCCCATTTCAAGAAGAAGGGGGTCGAGGGGGCTAGCCGGCTGTTCGTGGTGAGCTTCGTCTCGCAGGGGGACTCCGAGCTGCTCTACTTCGAGCCCTCCTGCGCCTCGTTCTCGCCGCCCCGCTGGTCGGCGGAGATGCGGGCGGTGGTGGTCGCCACTTCGCCCTGGCGCACGCTGGCCCAGAAGGGGGGCGTGGTCGAGCGGGCCTCCCTGGTGGTGGACGAGCGCGACCCCGAGTACCGCATCCTGCTCAACCCGATCACCGACGACGCCTCGCGGGTGGTGGGCGTGGCCGGCATGATCCTCGATCCCGATTACTTCCGCCGGACCGTGCTGCCGGAGGCGGTGCGCAACTCCATGTGGAAGTTCTTCCAGGGGGACGCGGCGCTCATGCCGGTGGTCTCGGTGCGCGACGGGGGCGGCCAGGTCGCCTTCACGTCGGACGAGGAATTCCGCGGCGGCGTCGACAAGGAAAAGGCGCTGACCTTCGCCTTCAAAGACTGGACGCTCGGCCTCGCGAGCCGCCAGGACTCGCCCGGGGTGTGGGCGCAAAAAGGTTTCTTTTTGAACATCGCCCTGTCCACCGCCCTGGCGGCGGCCCTGCTGCTCGGCGTCTTTCTCGCGCTGCGCGCCGCCTCGCGCGAGATGAGGCTGTCGCAGATGAAAAGTGATTTCGTCTCGAACGTCTCGCACGAGCTGCGCACGCCGCTCGCGTCGATCCGGGTGTTCGGCGAGTTGCTCCGGCTCGGCCGGGTCGAAAGCTCCGAGCGGGTCCGCGAATACGGCGATTACATCGAGACCGAGAGCCGCCGCCTCACCCAGCTCATCAACAATCTGCTCGATTTTTCGTGCATCGAGTCGGGGCGCAAGAGCTACCATTTCGAGCGCACCTCGCTCGAGGAGGTGGTCGCCGAGACGCTGCGCACTTTCGAGGTGCGCCTGCGCCAGAGCGGTTTCGCGATCTCCTACGAGGCTCCCCTGCCGCCTCTGCCGCCGCTGTGGATCGATCCCGGCGCGGTGGCGCAATCGCTCAGCAATCTGCTCGACAATGCGGTCAAATATTCGAACGGCAGCCGCGCCATCGCGGTGCGGCTGCGGCGCGAGGGGGATGCCGCGGTGATCGAGGTCGAGGACCACGGCATCGGCATCCCGCGCGACGAGCAGGACAAGATCTTCGACCGGTTCCACCGCGTCAGCACCGGCCTGGTCCACGACGTCAAGGGGAGCGGCCTGGGGCTCGCGATCGTCCGCCACATCGCCGAGGCGCACGGCGGCCGGGTGAAGGTCGAGAGCCGGCCGAGCGAGGGCAGCACCTTCCATCTCTATCTGCCGTTCGACGGCGTCGCCCAGGCCAGCGCGGCATCCGGGCCCGCGGTCGGCGAGCCGGCGCCGCGTCCCACCTGAATCGAGACATCGCCTTGACAACCCGGCGCGTCCTGATCGTGGAAGACGACGAATCGATGTCGATCGCCCTGCGCGACGGCTTCGAATATGAAGGTTATTCCGTCAGCCTGGCGCGCGACGGCGAGGCCGGCCTGGAGCTCGCCCGCTCCGAGCGCCCCGACCTCATCCTGCTCGACGTGATGCTCCCCCGCCGCACCGGGCTCGACCTCTGCCGCGAGCTGCGCGGCGGCGGCGACGCCGTGCCGATCATCATGCTGACCGCCCGCGGCCAGGAGATCGACAAGGTTTTGGGCTTGAAGACCGGGGCGGACGACTACATCACCAAGCCGTTCGGCTTCATGGAGCTGCTGGCGCGCGCCGAGGCGGTGCTGCGGCGCAGCGGGGGCCGGAGTGACCAGGCCGGACGGCCGGGAGGCGCCGCCGCGCCCGGCGAGCCGGCGCTCGAAACCTACGGTTTTGCCGACGTGACCCTCGATTTCAAGTTTCACGAGGCGCGCAAGGGGAGCCGGCGCCTCGATCTGTCGCCGCGCGAGTTCGAGCTGATGCGGTTTTTCATCGACCATCGCGGCGAGGTGATCACTCGCGAAAGGCTGCTCGACGCGGTGTGGGACTACAACACCATCCCCCTCACCCGCACGGTGGACATGCACATCGCGAAGCTGCGCAAGAAGATCGAGGACAACCCCGCCGACCCGTGCCATATCGTGACGGTCCACCGGCTGGGTTATAAATTCACCGGTTGAGCGTCGTTATGTGTTGGGGGGACCCCCTCCCCCGCCAGATCTGTTAGTCTTGTGGGATCGGCGACCGGATCTCTGAACCCATCTCCCAGAAGGAGGAGACGAGATGTCGCGCAAATCCTTCCGAGCGACCCGAGCGGCGGCGGTATTCGCCTTGCTGGCGGCGTTGCGGCTTCTGCTCCCCACTTCCGCGGCCGCGGACTCGCTCCGTAGCGGCCCGGGCCCCCTGGACAGCCTCTCCCAGCTCATGGGCGTGGTCCAGGATCTCTGGAACAGCATGATGAGCCATCTGGGAGGAGCCCCCCAGTCTCCCAGCCCCACCCCCGGCAAGGGTGGCGTGGACGTCAACTCGTCGGATCCGATCGACGACGGCGGCGACCGCGGCGGCACCATCGACCCCAACGGCGGCGGCAACGGCGTCGGCGAGTCCTGAGCCCCTGGCCTCGAGAGGCCTCGTCAAAGAAAACGCTGTTTTCTCCTTCGACGGAGGGGTTGATGTCCGGACGCGCGTGCCATCCTGATCCGCGGGACCTCGAAAGGTTCCTCCGTGGCGAGCTCTCCCGCCGCGACGCTGTCGCCATCATCGCCCATCTTCTGCCCGGCTGCCCGACCTGCCAGGAGCGGATGGAGCCCACCACCGACTCGATGTTCCACCCCGGCCGCGCCCAGGGCCCGCCCCCGGCCTGGCGCGAAGCCGAATACGACTTCCCTCTCTTCAAGGCGTTCTCCTCGGCCCGCCGGTACGCCGCCGCGCAGGAGCAGACGCACGAGCAGAAAAGCGCCGCCCAGGCCGGGCTCCAGGCCGGTGAGCCCGAGCGGCCGCGGCGGGAGGCGGACCGCACTTTCGTCAAGGAGGTGCAGGAGCCGCCGGCCCCCGTCTCCGAGACCCGGGACCGCGGCGGCCTGCACGCCGTCGGCGGCTGGAGCCGGTGCGAGCGCCTGCTGGAGCAGAGCCGCCGGCTGCGCGCCAGCGACCCCGAGGCCATGGTGATGACCGCCTCGCTCGCCGCCTCCTCGGCCGACCGCCTCGACCCGCGGACCTACGCCCCGCGCCAGCTCGCCGATTTCCAGGCGGAGGCCCGGGCCGAGCTCGGCAACGCCCTGCGGGTGACCGGCGACACCGCCCGCGCCGAGCATGAGTTGACCCGCGCTTTCGAGCTGGCCCAGAAGGGGACGGGGGACGCGGTCCTGCTGGTCCGCATCCTCGACTTCATGGCCTCGCTCTACAGCGACCAGCGCCGGTTCGCCGACGCCTGCCATCTCCTCGACCGGCTTTACGACCTCCACCTCGGCCGCGGCGACCAGCACCTCGCGGGCCGCACCCTGATCAGCAAGGGGATCGCGGTCGGCCACGCCTCGGAGACCGGCCAGGCGATCCACCTGCTGAGCGAGGGTCTGCGGCGGATCGATCCGCAGCGCGACCCCCGGCTGGCCTTGGCGGCGATCCACAACCTGATCTGGTTCCTGGTCGAGGCCGGGCGGCTCCCCGAGGCCGACGGTCTGCTCGTCCAGAGCCGCGGTCTCTACGCCTGCCACGGCGAGCGTCTCGATCTGCTCAAGGTCCTCTGGCTGGAAGGCCGCATCGCGATCGGCCTGGGGGACGACGAGCGGGCGCAGCGGGCGCTCCTCCAGGTGCGCAACGGGTTCGAGCAGGCCGAGCTGCCCTACGACGCGGCCCTGGTCGGCCTCGACCTCGCCGCGGTCTGGCTGCGCCAGGGGCGGACCGCCGAGATCCGCCGGTT
>DATAHG010000213.1:0-3166 GCA_036263295.1 Thermoanaerobaculia bacterium
GCGGCAGGCCTCGTCGAAGCGGAACTCCTCCAGGCGCGGGCTGACCTCGGCCGCGACGCGCGACAGCCGCGACAGGATCCAGCGCTCGGGCGCCCCGAGGCTGGCCGGATCCAGGCTCTCCTGGACCCTGGCCTCGCCCACGCGGGACAGGGCGAAGCGCGCCGCGTTCCAGATCTTGTTGCCGAAGGCGCGGTAGCCCGCGATCTGCTCCGGGTTGAGCGGGATGTCCCGCCCCGGGCTGTCGAGTGAGGAGAGCGTAAAACGCAGGGCGTCGGCGCCGTACTCGGCGATCAGCTCGGCCGGGTCGAGCACGTTGCCCTTGGTCTTCGACATCTTGACCCCGGAGGCGTCGCGCACCAGGCCGGTCAGGTGGACCGCCTTGAAGGGCACCTGTCCGGTGAAGTGGAGGCCGTCCATCACCATGCGCGCCACCCAGAAGAACAGGATGTCGTAACCGGTGACCAGCACGTCGGTCGGATAGAACGTGCGCAGGTCCACCGTGTCGTCCGGCCAGCCGAGGGTCGAGAACGGCCAGAGGCCGGACGAGAACCAGGTGTCGAGCACGTCGGGGTCCTGGGTCAGCTCGGCGGTGCCGGCGGCCGCCGCCGCCTCCTCCAACGTGCGGGCCACGAAGACCTGCCCGTCGGTGCGGTACCAGGCCGGGATCTGGTGCCCCCACCAGAGCTGGCGCGAGATGCACCAGGGCTTGATGTTCTCCAGCCAGTGCTCCCAGGTCTTGTCCCACGACTCGGGGACGAGCCTCAGGCGGCCGTCGCGCACGGCTTCGAGAGCCTGGGCGGCCATGCCGGAGACGTCGCAGAACCACTGGGTCGAGACCAGCGGCTCGATCGGCTCACCGCTCCGCTGGCTGTGGCCGACGTTGTGGGTGTGCTCCTCGACCTTGACGAGGAAGCCCTCGTCCTTGAGGCGCTCGACCACCTTCTTGCGGGCCTCGAAGCGGTCGAGCCCGGCGAAGTCCGGGCCGGCCTCGGCGGTCATGCGGCCGGCGCGGTCGATGACCGTGATGCCGTCGATGCCGTGGCGGCGGGCCAGATCGAAGTCGAAGGGATCGTGGAACGGCGTGATCTTGACCAGGCCGGTGCCGAACTCGCGGTCCACCCCCTCGTCGGCCACGAAGACCAGGCGCCGGCCGAGGATCGGCAGCACCGCGTGCTTCCCCACCAGGTGGCGGTAGCGGTCGTCCTCGGGATGGAAGGCGACGGCGGTGTCGCCGAGCATGGTCTCGGGCCGGGTGGTGGCGACCACGATGCGCTCGTCGGTGCCCTCGGGCGCCTCCACCGGGTAGGCGATGTGGTAGAGCTTGCCCTGGACGGTGCGCGACTCGACCTCCAGGTCCGACACCGCGGTGCCGAGCACCGGCGACCAGTTCACCAGGTACTCGCCGCGGTAGATCAGCTTCTCCTCATAGAGGCGGACGAACGCCTCGCGCACGGCGCGCGACAGCCCCTCGTCGAGGGTAAAGCGCTCGCGGGTCCAGTCGCAGCTCGCTCCCAGCATGTCGAGCTGGTGGCTGATGTTGTCGTGGTACTCCGCCTTCCACTCCCACATGCGCTCCAGGAACTTCTCGCGGCCGAGGTCGGCGCGGTGGATCCCTTCGGTCGCGAGCTGGCGCTCGACCATGAGCTGGGTCGCGATGCCGGCGTGGTCGGTGCCGGGGAGCCAGAGGGCGTTGTAGCCCTGCATCCGGCGCCAGCGGGTGAGCAGGTCCTGGATCGAGGACTGGAGGGCGTGGCCGACGTGCAGCTTCCCCGTGACGTTCGGGGGCGGGATCATGATGCAGAAGCGCGGCCGGTCGGACGGCGCCTCCGCCTTGAAGTAGCCGCGCTCGCGCCAGCGGCGCTGCCAGGCGCCCTCATAGCTCGCGGGGTCGAACCGCTTGTCCATTTCGAGGCGAGAGGTCTCCTCCGCCGTTGCTTCAGTGCTGCTCACCGCCACCTCCGTCATTCCGCCGCGATGCGGACAGGGAATCCTATCGCAGAGACGTCGATCGGATCGAAAGAAAAAGGATGAGCCGCGCCCGGGGAGCAACCCGGGGCGCGGCAGGAAGTCTGGACAGAGAGGCCGGGGACGACGGGGCCAGGCCGGACTAGGCCTGGCTCTCGAGCTCGCGCAGGCGCTCCTTGATCACCACCTCGGCGAGGTCGGGGATGACCTCCCAGGCGATGTCGCGGACGACTTTCTCGCCGAGCAGCTCGACCATCCGGCGGGCGATGCGGTCGATGTCCGAGTCGCTGAGGGAGCCGGAACCGTTCCCGCTGTAGCTCTCGGTATAGCCGACCTGGAGCGGCGCCGAGGCCGGGACCTGCGGAGCGTACGCCTCGGTGCCGGCCGCGAACGGCGAGGCCGGCTCGTGGGCCGCGATGCCGCCGATAGAGCCGGTGGGGCCGCCGGTCTGGTACGACGGCGCCGCGTGGATCCGCTCCTCCGTCTCCTCGAGGCTGTCGACCAGGGGAGCCGCGCCGATCGGCACGCCGAGCCGCTCCTCGTCCGTCGCCCACGAGTACTCGGGCTCGGGCGGTGTCGGCGGCGTCTCGACGCTCACCGGCCGCTCGATCTCGTCGAGGAAGCGGTCCTGCGGCGGGTCGTAGCTGAACGACAGCTCTTCCGCCGGCTCCTCACGGAAGGTGAGCGGCTCGTCGAGGGAGAGCGAGCCCTCGTCCTCCAGGGCGAAGGCGCGGTCGTCCTCGAAGGAGAGAGCGGGGCGCTCGTCTTCGAGAGCGAACGGCTGGTCGTCCAACAGGGTGAGCGGCGCTTCGTCGGCGAACGGGGACGGCGACTCGACGGCGGGGGCTTCGAGCTCCAGGCTCCCCCAGATCGGCGCCTCCGCGTTCAGGGCCGAGGGCGCGCCGAAATCGGGCGTCGCGACCGAGAAATCGGGTTCCAGGCTCGGCAGCTCGAAGGACGGCTCGGGCTCCGCGAAGGGGGACGAGGGAACCGCGGTCGGCCCCGGCGGATACGGGGCGGCGGTCGGCCCCGGCGGGAAGGCAGTCGCCGCGCCGAAGGTCGGCGACGGCGCGCTGGCCGCGGCCGGGGCGGGCGAAGCCGAGCCCAGCAGGGTCTGCACCCGCTGCAGCAGCTCCTGCGAATCGAACGGCTTCTTGAGGAACGAGTCCGCCCCGGAGGAGCGGGACTGCCCCTCGTCGAA
>DATAHG010000214.1:0-2182 GCA_036263295.1 Thermoanaerobaculia bacterium
GAAGGCCGCCCCGAGGACGACTCCCACGGCGAGGTCGAGCGCGTTCCCCTTGACGGCAAATTCCTTGAACTCTTGGATCAGGCCCATGAAGTCCCCCTTCCCGGTTTCACGCATTGCCTGCGAACCTCTTTCTTTGCTTGAATCATAGTTGCCGGCCCTGACAGCGTCTACCGCCCGGCACGCAATCGAGTAAACTCCCGCCGCATGAGCGCCACCCAGCCGGTCGTCACCGTCACTCTCAATCCCGCGATCGACCAGACCGTCACCGTCTCGGGCTTTGTGCCGGGCCGGCTGCACCGGGCGGCCGAGTGCCGTTTCCAGGCGGGTGGCAAAGGGGTCAACGTCGCGAGCGTCCTGGCCGACTTCGGGGTCGAGGTCATCGCCACCGGGTTCCTCGGCGGGGAGAACCCCGATCCATTCGAGTCCCTCTTCGCCAGCAAGCGTATCGACGACCAGTTCCTGCGCATCGAAGGCTCGACGCGGATCGGCATCAAGATCGTCGACAGCCGGACTAACGTGAAGACGGACATCAACCTGCCCGGCCTCTCGCCGCGGCCGGAGGAGATCGAAGCGCTCCTCGGCCGCGTCGCCGCGCTCGCCGCTCCCGAGCGCTGGATCGTGCTCAGCGGCAGCGTGCCCCCCGGAATCCCGCACAGCATCTACGCCACCATGATCGACGCGATCCATGCGAAAGGCGGCCGCGTGGTCCTGGACACCAGCGGTCCGGCGCTGCGGACCGGCGTCGCGAGCCGGCCCGAGGTGATGAAGCCCAACATGGACCAGTTGGGCGAGCTCACGGGGCGCGTCCTCACCACCCCGGTCACGATCCGGGAGGCCGCCGAATCGCTCCTCGACCGCGGGGTGCAGCTCATCGCGGTGACCATGGGCGCCCGCGGCGCGGTGTTCGTCGAGCGCGGCCGGGCGGTGCTGGCTCGGCCCCCCCAGATGCAGACCCGGAAGACGATCGGCGCCGGGGACGCCATGGTCGCCGCGATCGTCCACGCCCGGATGCAGGGCCTCCCCCTGGACGATCTCGCCCGCGCCGCCACCGCCGCCGGCGCCCACGCGGTGACCCGGACCGACGTCGGGATGGACCGCGACGAGCACCAGAAGCTGAAGGGGCAGGTCGAGATCGAAACGCTCTGAGATCGGTAGCCCGCCGCAACCCGATCGCAATCCGATCTACCTCTCCGAGGTCTCCGCTTCGACCTTATCGCGCACTTGGGTTGTTGTGAGGATTAGGCCTGCCCGGTTTCGGCGCTCTCCGTGTCGGTCCTCCAGGAGAAAGAATGAGCAGCGAAGAGCCCCGGCTGGAGAACGCGGTGGCCATCATCGGCATGGCCGGCCGTTTTCCCGAGGCCGCGACCTTGGAGCAGTTCTGGGACAACCTGCGGCATGGGGTGGAGTCGGTCCGCCGCATCCCGGAGGCGGATCTGCTCGCGGCCGGGGTCTCCCTGGCGACGCTGCGAGATCCGTCCTACGTCCCGGTGGCCGGCGTGCTCGGGGAGGTCGATCTCTTCGACGCCCCTTTCTTCGGCTTCTCCGCCCGTGAGGCGGCGCTGCTCGACCCGCAGCACCGGCTGCTCCTGGAGGCGGCCTGGGAGGCGCTGGAGGACGCCGGCTATGATGCCGAGCGCATCGCGGGGCCGGTCGGCGTCTACGTCGGGGCGAGCGTCAACAGCTACTTTCTCCACTACCTGTTCTCGCCCCGGGAGCAGCTCAACTCGCCCGACGGCGCGCAGTACTTCGTCGGCAACGACAACAACTTCCTCGCCACCCGGACCTCCTACAAGCTCGGCCTTCGCGGGCCCAGCCTGACCATCCAGACCGCCTGCTCGACCTCGCTGGTGGCGGTCCACCTCGCCTGCCAGAGCCTGCTCAACGGCGAGTGCGACATGGCGATCGCGGGGGGCGTATCGGTCCGGGTGCCGCAGGTGGGGTACTTCTACCGGCCGGGGGGGATCCTGGCGCCGGACGGTCACTGCCGGGCGTTCGACGCGCAGGCTGGCGGCTCGGTCATGGGGAGCGGCCTCGGCGTCGTGGTCTTGAAGCGGATCGAGGACGCGCTCGCGGACGGCGATCCGATCCGGGCGGTGATCCTGGGCTCCGCGATCAACAACGACGGCGCCTTGCGGATCGGCTACACGGCGCCGAGCGCGCAGGGGCAGGAGGCGGCGATCGC
>DATAHG010000215.1:0-7140 GCA_036263295.1 Thermoanaerobaculia bacterium
GAGCCGAGAGAGACCGCGCCGCTCTCCCCCTCACGGTCGCGGTCGCGGATCTCGCGCAGCCGGGCGAGGATGTCGCGCTCGATTTCGGTGAACTCCTCGTCGCTCATCTCGCCCAGCTCCAGGCGCATCTGGGCGGCGAGCAGATCCTCCTTGAGGGTCTTCTCGTCGTCCATCTCGGCCTCGACCGCCGTCACCACCTTGTCGAGAACGAAGCGGAGCCCGCCGACGAGCAGGCTGTCGAGGATGATCACCCCCGGCTCACTCCGTCGCCCGCTCCAGCTTGAGGCGGATGTTCACGAAGTTGTAGGGCGGCCAGGGTCCCGTGTACTTGAACATCAGGTTCTCGTAGCGGGCGTCGATCTCCTTGACCTTGGCGTCGAAGTCCGGCTCCCGGTCGCGCGAGACCAGGAAGGCGGCGTTCAAGATCATCTTGTCGCCGATCGGCTTGTTGGCCCGCGAGGCCACCGAGACGTCGCCGAGGGTCGAGAAGATCTCCGCCACGAGCTGCTCGGAGCGCTCCTGGAGCAGGGAATCGACCAGCCGGCCGTACTGCATGCGGGCGAAGTAGGTGGATCCCTTCTGGTGGGAGATCTGCTGGCGCAGGAGGCGCAGGTTCTCGTCGTCCTTCTCGATCTCGCGGATGATGATCTCGGGCTCCCACAGTACCTTGAGGCCGAACTCCAGCTTGTCCTTCATCTTGATGAGGACGTCGCGGAAGGCGTCGTAGGCGGTGCGCAGCAGCTCGACGATGTCCTCGGAGGTCTTGAACACGGTGCTGAACGACATCGGGATGACCGTGAAGTTGCGCATCACGACCTCATTGACCCGCTCGTGGGCGAGCACGTTCTCGCGGGTCGGGTCGTAGACCTCCAGCGGGGTGTCGGAGACCACGGCGGCGATGTCCAGGTAGTTGACCGTGTGGACGTCGGCCGGCTCGCCGCCGATCCCGATCGGGCCGAAGCGCAGGTCCTCGGTGGTCGGGATGATGCAGTAGACATACTTGCCGCTGCGCTCGTTGACCGGGGTCAGGCCGGCCGCGGCGGCGAGCGGGGAGTCCAGGGCGGAGTTGGAGCGCACCGGGGGCTTCTTTTCGGCCGGGGCGGGCTCCGGCGCGGCGGCGGCCACCTTCTTGGGGGCCGCCTTCTTCTGGACGGTCTTCTGGACGGCCTTCCTGGCCGGGGCCACCGGGGCCGCGGCGGCCTCCGTGGATGCCTTGGCGGTCTTCCTGGCGGCCGGCTTCTTCTTCGCGTTCGTCTCCGTCGGTTTCGTCATGCCGGGTGCTCGTCTCCTGTGGGCTGGCCGTCAGCCCTGGGACGGGAGTCGAGCTGGCGGCGCACCTCGGCTTCGAGCTCCCGGGGGAGGCAGGGTTTGGTGACGACCGAGTCGCAGCCGGCGGCGAGGGCCGTCTCGTGCGCGCTGACCAGGGCGTGCGCCGTCAGGGCGATGACCGGGATGGCGCGGGTGCGCTCGTCCTTCTTGAGGCGCCGGGTGGCCTCCCAGCCGTCGATGCCGGGCAGCGAAAGATCCATCAGGATCACGTCGGGCAGCAGCTCGAAAGCCTTGTCGAGCGCCTCCTGCCCGTCGGCGGCGGTGGCCACCCGGAAGCCCCGGAATTCCAGGTACTCCGAAAAGATCTCGCGCCCATGCTCGACGTCATCGACGACCAGGACGAGCGGCGCCAGGCCGCCGTCCACCGCTTCTCGGTCCATGTTCATGCCTTCCTCGGGCGTGTGGGGAGATAGAGCGTGAAAGTCGAGCCCGCTCCCAGTTGGCTGACCAGGGTGATCCGGCCGCCCAGGATATTCGCGAGACGCCGGCAGATCGACAGCCCGAGCCCGGTACCGTTCTGGCGCTTGGCGTAGGAGCTGTCGGCCTGGCCGAAGGCCTCGAAAATCGTCTTCTGGTTCTCTTCCGAGATCCCGATCCCGGTGTCGGTCACGGCCAGGGAGATCTGCTCTCCGGCGTCATCGTATTCGAGGTGGACGGCGACCGACCCCTGCGGGGTGAACTTGAGCGCGTTCGACAGCAGGTTGAGGACGATCTGCTTGACCTTCTGGCGGTCGGTACGGATCTCCGGCACCTCGTCCACCTGGGTGCGGGTCACCTGCAGGCTGGTGCCGGTGATCAGCGGCTCGACCTCGGCCATGACCTCGTCGATCAGGACCGGCAGGTGGAGGCGCTCGACCTGGATCGGCATCTTGCCGGACTCGATGCGGGCGATGTCGAGCAGGTCGTTGATGATCGCGAGCAGGTGGCGGCTGTTGGAATCGACCCGGGTGAGCTTTTCGCGTTGCGGCCGCGTCAGCTCGCCCGAGACCCCCTCCAGCAGGAGATGGGTGTAGCCGAGGATGGCGTTGAGCGGCGTGCGCAGCTCGTGCGAGACGTTGGCCAGGAACTGCGACTTGGCGGCCGAGGCCTGCTCGAGCTGGAAGGCCTGGCGGCGCAGCAGCTCGTTCTGGTCGGCCAGCTCGGCCGTGGCCTCGCGCACCTTTTCGCGCAGCTCCTCGGAGTGGCGCTTGACCTGCTCGTAGAGCTGGGCCTTCTCGACCGCCTCGGTGAGGTCGTGCAGGATGGTGACGATCGCCGTGTCCTCGGCATGGCGCGACACCACCTTGCCGGAGATCGCCTCCACCGGCACGATCGCGCCGGTCTGCGGATCGAGCAGGCTGAGCTCGCCCCGGCCGCGCAGCGACTGGCCGGCGTAGAGGCCCGAGACGAACGAGGTGAAGACGGCGTCGTTGGCCCGCACCCGCTTCTCGGACTCGGGGTCCGGCAGGCTCGAATCGTGGGTGAACATGCGCTCGGCGGGCGGGTTCATGAGCACGATGTTGCCCGTCGGGTCGGTCACCAGGATGGGGTCGAGCACCGAGTTGAGGATCAGGTCGAGCCGGTCGCGCTCGGCGCGGGTCTCGGCTTCGGCCACCCGGAGCTTGCGGTAGTTCCCCTCGATCTCCTCGGTGGCGCGGCGCAGGTCGGTGACGTTGCGCAGGACCGAGACCAGGCCGGCATCGCCCGCCCGGATGGAGGCCGGGGTGCTCAGCACCTCGAACAGCAGGTCCTCGCCTTCCGAAGGATCGACCAGCAGGAGCTCGCGGCGGGTCGGGCCGCCGCCGTCCGCGTTGTTGGTGGACAGGAAGGCCGAGAAGAGCATGTTGTTGAGCGCCACGGCGCGGCGCCGCCCCTCGCTCTTCTGGTCGTCGGCCGTGAGCAGCATCTCGGCGCCGGCGTTGGCGACCAGGATGCGGCCGTCGGCGTCGGTGAGGAGGATCGGGTCGGTGACGGCGTCGATGATGCCGAACAGCCAGACCCGCTCGCGCTTGTGGCGGCGTTCGTCGATCTGAGCCCGGCGGAAGCCGAGGGCCATCAGCCGCCCGCCCAGCACCTCGGCGGCCCAGAGCACGTCCTCGGTGACCAGCTCGTCGCCCCGCTCGGTCACCAGGAGGAGCCCCGGCCCGAGGTCGCCCGGGTCATTGCGCCGCGTCAGGGGGATGGCGAGGAACGAGGAGCCGAGGGGAGTCTCGAACGACCACCGCGCGGCGTCCTCGCCGGCAAACGAGGCGGGCTCGGTGCCGGCCAGCGCCACCGCGAGCGGATGGTTGATGTCCGCCAGATCCAGGACGAAGGAGTCCACCTCGACCAGCGGCACGCCGAGCCCGGCGCTGCCGAGCAGCCGGTTGCTCTCCGTATCGACGACAGCGCAAAGCGCGCGATCCACCCCCGCGTGCTGGGCAAGCCAGCGCAGGGTCAATGTCGCGCAATGCCTCGCGTCCTGCTCCTCGAGCAGGGCATCGACGAGATCGAGCTTGGCCTGGGGCCCCGTACTGGTGCTCCGAAAAAGTGGAAAATCCTCGATGCGAGCGACGTGAGCCACGGTTTATAGCTTGGTCGTCGTCCGCGACCGGCGGCGAGGCGGGGCCGCCGTGACCAGCTCTTCGCGCGCCGACGCGGCCGCGAGCTGGGCCCGCAGGGAGGCGTTCTCCGCCAGCAGGTCCTCGGACGACCGGCCTTCGATCGACGGGCGTGAAACCGATGGCACCTGGGACACGGCTTCCGAGTACTTGATATAGGTGTCGATGGAGGCCACGACGACGCGAGCCTCCACCGTGAGCAGATCGATGCCGACCAGAGAGACCCGGACCCAGGCATCGATGACGATGCCCTTGTCGAGGACGCGGTCGAGGACGTCGATCAGGCTGGTGCCACCGGAAGCTCTTTCAACCGGCATTAATCTACCCCCTGGTTCTTTTTCACGGCCTTGCCCCGGCGCGCCGGGCGTTCCGGCTCGACGGCGAGCGCCGACACCCTGGCTTCCAGAGCCCGGATCTGTTCCCGCAGCCCCTCGTTTTCGAGCGAGAGCCGATGGGCCGCGACGGAGAGGTTCGGATCCTGGCGCCACCAGTCGAGGCCGATCTGCTCCGCCTTGTCGATCGAGCAGACGAGCAGGCGGATCCGGATGGTCAACAGCTCCACCTCCGCCAGGGAGACCCGGATGTCCCCGGCGATGACCAGGCCCTTGTCCAGCACACGGTCGAGCACATCGACCAGTCCACTGGACCGGCGGTAAGTCGGTTCGATCGCTGAAGTCATCCTCTTGCTTGCCTTTACGAGCCCATCCTTGGCAGTGAAAGCTGCGATAAGTGTGCCAACTGTAGCGAGAAAATCGCCATCCCGCTAGGTCCCCCGCGAGCCCTGGACCGGACCGCCGCCCGGTCCGTCAGGCTGCTAGGATAACCCTCTTCGCGAAGCCTCCAAACTGATTGGAGCGCAGTGCGCCTGACCCAGAGACGACCTGAGAGAGGAGAGTGAGGAGACATGGAAACGACCGAGGTCATTCGCCAACGCATTTCGGCCAATCTCTACGACACCACGAGGCCGCTCTCCGAGGGGGAGATCCGGGACCTTGTAGACCTGGCTACACATGCACCCTCTTCTTACAATATCCAGCACTGGCGTTTCGTCGCCGTGGTCCGGCCGGAGGACAAGGAGCGCCTCAAGGCGGTGGCCTACGGCCAGCCGAAGGTGGCCGATGCCGCCGTCACCTTCATCGTCCTCGGCGACCTCCAGGGGCATACCCGGCTCGACGAGATCCTCCGCCGCTCGGAGGACGCCGGCATCCTGGGTTCCCAGATGCGGGAGGCATGGGTGCAGCAGACCGCCGGGCGCTACGCCGATGAACGCAACGCCCGCGACGAGGCCATCCGCTCGGGCGCCATGGCGGCCATGGTCCTGATGCTCGCCGCCCAGGACCGCGGTCTCGCGACCGGCCCGATGATCGGCTTCGACCCCGAAGGCGTAAAGCGCGAATTCGGCATCTCGGATCGCTATGTGCCGGTGATGCTGCTCACCATCGGCTACGCCCGGGAAGGCAACTGGCCCCGCAAGCCCCGCCTGACCGTGGACGAGGTGCTGGCCTTCCACGACGGCAGGTCGTTGCCGTAGCAGCTAGGAGAGGGTTTTCCAGCGCCGGGCCATCTCCCGCGCCTCGTCCACCCAGAGGAGGGGCTCGCCCGTGGCGGTGACGAGCAGCCGGAGCCGCCGGCCTTCCGGACGGAGGGTCAGGCCGGTGGTCCGGCTGGTGAGATCGCCCTGCGAGCCCGGCTGGATCGGGGCGTAGCGCCCCGCGCTCAGACGGAAGCCCTGGAGCACGGGGTCGAGGTAGTCTCCGAGCGGATCGTGGAGGAAGTACTCCTCGACGCCCAGGCGCTCATACAAGTCCCGCTTGCGCTGCAGGTCGTCCTCCCGGGTGGAGTCCGAGGTGACCTCGATCACGAAGCGGGGAGCGGCTCCTTCCTCCCAGACCTTGAAGGCCTTGCGGTCCCCCTTCGGCACCCCGAAGACGACGAAGACGTCCGGGGCTACGACCGCCCGGGGGTCCCCCTTCTGGTAGTAGAGGAAGAGATTGCCCGCCACGTAGACATCGGACCGGTCGCGCAGATGGTCTTCGAGCCCGGTGATCAGATCGATCATCTCCCTGCGATGAATGTCGCTTTCCGCCATCGGTTGGCCGTCGGATTCCGGGTACTCGACATCGTGCTGCAATGGGATCGCCATTGGGGGCTCCTCCTTCCTCCTGAGCGTCACCTGTGCGCTGCGGGACTCCTCGGGAGGGAACTTCATCCTCAATCCTAGCATGGTGAGATCTCTCGTCCAAGGGAATGCCCCCACCCTCGCGAGCGTTGAAAGTCTTGCAACGCTGCCGTTCCTCCTGAGGTTTCCGATGCGAGAAGTACCCGCCGATTTTACCGTTCCCACCCAGTACTGGCACGCCCTCGACAATGGGCGCATCCAGTGTGACCTCTGCCCTCGCTTCTGCAAGCTGCTCGAAGGGCAGCGCGGGCTCTGCTTCGTGCGGGCCCGGGAGAACGACCAGATCGTCCTCACGACCTATGGCCGGTCGAGCGGCTTCTGCGTCGATCCGATCGAGAAGAAGCCTCTCAACCACTTCCTGCCGGGGACGCCGGTGCTCTCGTTCGGCACGGCTGGCTGCAACCTGGCTTGCAAGTTCTGCCAGAACTGGGACATCAGCAAGTCGCGCGAGACCGACACCCTGGCCGACCAGGCGAGCCCCGAGGTCATCGCCCGGGCCGCGCGGCGCCTGGGGTGCTCCAGCGTGGCGTTCACCTACAACGACCCGGTCATCTTCCTGGAGTACGCGGCCGACGTGGCGGACGCCTGCCGCGAGCAGGGGATCCACACCGTGGCCGTGACCGCCGGCTACATCTGCCCCGAGCCGCGGACCGAGTTTTACCGCCACATGGACGCCGCCAATGTCGACCTCAAGGGGTTCACCGAGAGCTTCTACCGCAAGATCTGCGGCGCCGAGCTCGGGGCCGTCCTCGACACCCTGACCTATCTCAAGCACGAGACCGACGTCTGGTTCGAGATCACGACCCTGCTGATCCCCGGGGAGAACGACTCGGATTCGGAGCTCGACGAGATGACGAGGTGGGTCGCGGAGAAGCTGGGGCCGGACGTGCCGATCCACTTCACGGCCTTCCACCCCGACTACAAGATGCTGGAGACCGGGCCGACGCCCCCCAGCACCCTGACCCGGGCACGCAAGATCGCCCTGGCGAACGGGCTGCGCTACGCCTACACCGGCAACGTTCACGACGAGACCGGCGCCAGCACCTACTGCCA
>DATAHG010000216.1:0-6230 GCA_036263295.1 Thermoanaerobaculia bacterium
GGCCGAGGCGCCGGAGGCGTGGGGGCCGCGGCCGCGGAAGAAGCGGTCGAAGATGTGGCGGCGGTCCTCGGGGCCGACGCCGGGGCCCTCGTCGTGGACCTCGAAACGCACCGTCTCGGGCGTGCCGTCCAGCGTCACCTCGACGCTGCGGCCGCTCGGGGTGAACTTGGCGGCGTTGTCCAGCAGGTTGAGGACCATCAGCCGCAGGCGGTCCTGGTCGCCGGCCACCTTGGCTTCCGGGGCGACGTGGGTGCGCAGCTCGATCCGCCGCTCGGCGGCGACCTGGCGGATCGACTCCACGGCGGACTCGACCACGGCAGAGAAGTCCACCACCTCGGCAGGGAGATCGGCGGGCCGGCCGGCGCCGGGGCGGGCGCGGGCCAGGGTCAGGAGCCCCTCCACGATGCGCTGGACGCGCTCGATCTCGACCAGATTCTCGCGCAGCAGCTCGCGGTACTCCTCGGTCGTCCGGTCGCGCCGCAGGGTGACCTCCAGGCCGGTGCGCAGAATGCTGATCGGGGTGCGCAGCTCGTGCGAGGCGTCGGCGGTGAAGCGCTGCATCGAGGCGACGCTCTCCTCCAGGCGGTCGAGCAGGCGGTTGAACTCGTCCGTGAGGTGGGTGATCTCAGCGACCGCGCCGGGGGCTTCCAGGCGCTGGTCGAGGCGGTCCGAGCCCAGCGAGCGGATCGAGGCGACCAGGCGGTCCACCGGGCGCAGGGCGTTGATCGCCAGCAGGCGGCCGCCGAAGGCGGCGAGCGGGATCAGCAGCAGGCCGGTGAGGCTCAGCACCAGGGTCAGCTCGCGGCGGCGGTGCTCCAGGACCTCCAGGGGCGCGACCGCCTCGACCATGACGCCGGGGTGGTTCCAGACGTCGTGCCGCACCACCGCCAGGGGCTCCTGGCCGGGGCGCGACCAGACTTCCAGGTCCTCCTTGCGCGCGGCCCGGGTGGGGAGCGGCAGGTTGGGAAGACCCGGGGTCGCCGCCATGGCGTGACCGTCGCGGACCACCCGCATCCAGACCGGCACCGGGGCCTTGGACTCGAAGGAGTAGAGCTCGGGGAAGTCGAGCCGGCCGGTCGAGGCGTAGTAGCTCGCCAGCGACTCGGACTGGGCGTAGAGCACCAGCTCCAGCTCGCTCTGGCGGTTGCGCGAGTCGACCGACAGCACGATCGCGAAGGCGGCGGCGTAGAGCAGCAGGAAGAGGGCGCCGGAGCCGAGGGCGATCCGCCCCTTGAGGGAGTCGATGCCGCGCATGTCAGGCCTCCTCGTCCGGGTGTCCCAGGAGATATCCCACACCCTTCAAGGTGTGCAGGAGGGGCGGCGCCCCGCCGTCTTCCAGCTTGCGGCGCAGGCGGCCGATCATGACGTCGATCACGTTGCTGCGCGCCTCGTAGTCCGCATCCCAGACGTGCTCGGCGATCACCATGCGGTCGAGCGGCACGCCGGGGTGGAGCATCAGGTATTCGAGCAGGGCGAACTCCTTGGGGGTGAGGCGGAGCGGCCGGCCGCCGCGCTCGGCCCGGCGGTGGCTGCGGTCGAGCCGCAGGTCCTCGAAGGCGAGCACGTCGGCGAGCGGCGCCTGGCGGCGGCGCAGGAGGCTCTTGACGCGGGCCAGCAGCTCCTCGAAGGCGAAGGGCTTGGTGAGGTAGTCGTCGGCCCCCGCCTCGAAGCCGAGGAGCTTGTCCTCCAGGCGGTCGCGGGCGGTGAGCACCAGCACCGGCGCCTCCAGCCCGTCGCCGCGCCATTTCGAAAGCAGGTCGAGGCCCGAGGCGTCGGGGAGCATGAGGTCGAGGATCACGAGGTCGTAGACCGTCCCCTCGACGTGCTCCCGGGCGTCGCGCCCGGAATGGGCCACGTCCACGGCGTAGGACTCCTCGGCAAGCCCGCGGGCCAGGTGGCGCGCGAGCTGCGGCTCGTCTTCGACCAGCAGCAGCCTCATCTCCGGTTTCTCCTCCCCCTGTTCATTTTCCGTTCATTGTGGCGCGGCAGGGTAGCGGTGCCAAGGAGGATTGATGTTTCGAAAGCCCCCGCACCCGTCACGGTTCCTCGCCGCGCTCCTGATCGCTTTCGCCCCCTGCAGCCTGCGGGCGGCGGATCCGCCGGGCGATCCGCCGGAGAGGGAAGTGCCGGCCGACGACGTCCTCGAATCCCGGGGGGCCGTCATCGGCGAGATCCACATCCAGACCCGGGACATCTTCGAGCCCGGCGAGGGATATCACTTTTTCCAGATCGCCAACCACCTGCACCGCACCACCCGCGCCGGCGTCATTCGCAGCCAGCTCCTGTTCAAGGAGGGGGACCGCTACGACCGCCGCGTGCTCGACGAATCGGAGCGCGCGCTGCGCGACAAACGATACCTTTATGACGCCGAGATCCGCCCGGTCGCGGTGCACGGCGACCGGGTCGACCTGGAGGTGGTGACCAAGGACGTCTGGACCACCAATCTCGGCGTCGGCCTGGGCCGCAGCGGCGGCGCCAACTCGACCCGCTTCATGATCCAGGACACCAACCTGCTCGGCACCGGCAAGGGGCTGACGCTCGAGCGGGTGTCCGACGTGGACCGTACCACGTCGCTCCTGCGCTACGACGACCAGGCGGTGCTCGGCAGCCACGTCCGGCTGGGCGTCGCGTACTCGTCGAACAGCGACGGCTCCGAGCGCTGGCTCGACCTCAACCGGCCTTTCTTTTCGCTCGACACCCACTGGTCCTCCGGTCTCACCGTCTCGTCGGAAGACCGGGTGGACACCCTCTACGCCCTCGGCCATGCGACCGACCGCTTCCGCCACCAGCAGGACCTGTTCGAGATCCGCGGCGGCCTGTCGCACGGGCTGGTGGACGGCTGGTCCCGCCGCTGGTCCACCGGCTTCACCTTCCTGCGCGACCGCTTCGAGCCGGCCCTGGCGACGGACGGCCAGGCGGGCACGGCGGCGGGCTTTCCATTGCCCGGCGACCGCACCCTGGCGTTCCCCTGGATCGCCTACGACCGCGTCGAGGACCGCTTCCTCGAAACCCACAACATGAATCAGATCCAGCGCACCGAGGATCTCCAACTCGGCGGCCAGACGCACTTCCGGCTGGGCTGGTCGTCGCCGGTCTTCGGCGGCGACCGCAACGTCGGCGTGCTCGACGCCACCGGCAGCCTCGGTTTCAAACCCAGCGAGGACCAGACGGTGCTGCTCAGCTCCGAGTTGTCCGGCCGCTGGGGCGTGGACGAGCCCGAGGGCGTGCGCCTCGGAGCCAGCGCCCGCTACTTCTGGCGCGACTTCGGCGAGCACCTGTTCTTCGTCACGCTGCAAGGGGACCTGGTGGACAATCCGGACCCCGAGACCCAGCTTCTGCTGGGCGGCGACAACGGGCTCCGCGGTTACCCGCTGCGCTATCAGGACGGCGACCGCCGCGCCCTGCTCACCCTGGAGCAGCGTTTCTTCACCGATCTCTACCCCTTCAAGCTCTTCCACGTCGGCGGCGCCGTGTTCTTCGACGCCGGCCGCACCTGGGGCCAGGGCAACGATCCGGCCTCGCTCAACTACGGATTACTCAAGGACGTGGGACTGGGGCTGCGGTTGTCGTCGAGCCGCTCGGGCCTGGGGAACGTGGTCCACATCGACCTCGCGTTCCCGCTGGACGGCGACGGCTCGATCCGCAACATGCAGTGGCTGGTCAGCACCAAGGCAGGCTTCTGATCGCAAATCCGCCGGCGGGTCTCTGACCATCTTCTCCTCGCCGGCGGATCTTTTTCCTTTCAAATCTAGCGCGAGGACGCGGCGGCGAAGCGCTCGTTTCGCGGCACGAAGGCGTAGGTGCCGCTGCGGTATTCGCGGTCGGCGCCGTCGTAGTAGGCGATCGCGTCGTCGATCAGCTCGCGCCCGGCGGCGTCCGGGGAAGAAATCAGCTTCAGGCTCTCCGCCGGTCCGCGTTCATAAAGCCGCACCGAGCGATGCAGGCCGAGGACCGCGATGCGCGAGCCCCGCATCAGGGCGACGTCGGAATTGTGAGTCATCAGCGCCCGGCCTTCGGAGGCGGGAGTGTGGAAGACGTCGTGGCCGAAGAATTTCGAGTCATAGGAAAAACCGAGCGATCCGAGGATCGTCGGCGGCACGTCGAAAGACGAGGCGAGCGCATCGACCCGCCGGCCGGCCGGGATCAATCCGGGGGCGTAGAACAGGATCGGCACCTCGTAGCTCGCGAGCGGGATGTCGGCGGCGCCGTAGACCCGGGCGCCGTGGTCGCCCATCAGCACGAACAGGGTGTTGTCGAAGAACGGGTGCTTGCGCGCCTCGCGGATGAAATGGCCGAGGGCGTAGTCGGCGTAGCGCACGGCGTTCTCGCGGCTCTTGAGGGCGGGGTCCCACCGGATCTTCCCCTCGGGGAAGTGGTAGGGCCGGTGGTTCGAGACGCTGAGGATCAGGCTGTAGAACGGCCGCCCGGTGCGGTGCAGGGCGTCCATCTCCTCGATCGCCTTGTCGAAGATCGCCTCGTCGGCGGCGCCCCAGGCAGTGGTGAAAGTGCCGCTCGGAAAATCGCTCTGATCCACGATGCGCTCGACGCCGTTGCGGCGCAGATATCCGCCCATGCCGTCGAACAGGGCATGGCCGCCGTAGACGAACATCGTCTGATAACCGCGGTCGGCGAGGAGCGCCGGCAGTGTGAAAAGGTTTTCGGACTGCGGCCGGCGGACGATCGAAACCCCCGGCAGCGGCGGCAGCGACGAGGTGGTGGCCTCGATCGCGCGGATGGTCCGGTTGCCGGTCGAGTAGGCGCTGGTGAGCAGCGTCCCTTCCCGCGCCAGGGCGTCGAATTGCGGCGTCAGGCTGACCGGCCGCGGATGGAGGGCGCCGATGAACTCCGAGCCGAGGCTCTCTTCGAGGACCACGACGACGTTCATCCGCCGTTCGGGCTCCAGGCCCCGGATGTGGCGCAATGTGGTCTCGCCATGGAAGGCCGCCGGGCTGGCGGCGGGCTCGGCGAGCAGGCGGTGGAGGCGCCGGAAGACCTCGGAATCGGCGAGGGTGGCGTAGAGCCCGTCATAGGGCGCGGCCTGGCCGAGCAGGGCGCCGACGAAGGCGCGGTAGCCGTTGTCGGCGATCTCGTTGAGGGCGCGGTCTTCCGAGACGTGAGTGAGCGCGGTGGGCAGGGCGAAGGTCAGGATGGCGAGGAACGCCGCGAAGGCGGCGGTCACCGCGGCGCGGCGGCCGAAGCGGACCGGGCGGTTCCAGGCGGCGCGCAGCGGCTGGCGCAGCAGCAGGAGGGTGCCGGCGCTCGCCGCCGCGATCATCCCCAGAATCAGGCCGGTGGGGTAGCTCTCCCAGATGTTGTTGACCACCTCGGTCGGATACATCAGGTAATCGACCGCCACGAAGTTGAACCGGCCGTTGAATTCCTGAAAAAAGAACAGCTCGGCGACGGCCACGAAAAGGGTTCCAAAGGTGGTGAGGAAGAGGCCGGCCAGCACCATCCGGCGCTGCCAGGGGCGGCGGAACCAGCGCTCCGGCATGACGGCGAGGTAGAGCATCCAGGGGACGAGCAGCCAGAGCGCGGCGAGGAAATCGAAGGCCTCGCCGACCGCGAGGGCGGCGAGCACGCGCGGCAGCCCGTCCGTCCACAGCGCCCCCTGGATCAACAGCAGGGATACCCGGGTCAGGAACGAGAGGGTCATGAACAGCCCGCCCAGCACGAACGCCAGGCGATAGCGGGTTTGGAGCACGGGCACGTCCTTTCCAGAGTCCGAGGATCCGGACCCGGGCAGGATAGGAAGGCGGGATGAACGAAGGATGAATGAGGCCGAAACCCCGCCGCACCGCGGCACGTAAGAGCGGGTGAGGAGGACGAAACGACGATGTGGACCTTCCTGGCGTGGCTGATCCTGCTGGTGCTCTGCTGGCCGTTGGCGCTTCTGGCGCTGGTGCTCTATCCGCTGGTCTGGCTGATCTCGCTGCCGTTGCGGCTGGTGGGGATCACCCTGGAGGCGGTGTTCGGCCTGCTCAAGGCGGTGCTGTTCCTGCCGGCCCGGCTGCTGGGCGGCGGGCCGCGGCGGGTGCGGGCTTGACCGGCCTGAAGGGCCGGTAGAACCCAGCCCAGGGCTTCGGCCGAAGGCCGATGCCCTGGGTAGAGAGAACCCCCAAATCCATGCGGCCTGAAGGGCCGCTAGAGCGCCCGGCAGAGCTCTAGCGGCCCTTCAGGCCGCACATCGCTGGGGTGGGGATGGGGACCCAGGGCATCGGCCTTCGGCC
>DATAHG010000217.1:0-3281 GCA_036263295.1 Thermoanaerobaculia bacterium
GGGGTGCCGTCGTCCGAGCCGTCGTCGACGACCAGGATCTCGAGCTCGATCCCGGGGAGCGCCTGGGCCTTGACCGCCCGCACCGTCTCCCAGATCGAGGGGACCTCGTTGCGCGCGGGGATCACCACCGAGACGCGGCGGAATCCCGCCGGAATCGGATGGAGAGAGCGAGCTTCGGGCGCGGTAGCCCGCGTTGGAGATTGCTTCATAGAGACCCGGTCGGCATGGACCTGGATGGTGATGAAGCAACCGGAGTGCCATAGCGGTGCGGGCATGCGAGCGCGACGGAAGGCCTTTCCGAGGACCGGGATTCGTTTGCCGGGAGGGCACCGGGTCTTTCCGTCACCTCGACACCTCTGTCCGGGTCCTCGTCTGTCCTTGCGGGGACCCGGACACCCGGTTTCAGGGACCGGAGAAGACATCCGGCATCACAAACCCTTTCGCGGATCCCTCGGCAGCGTTGTTCTGCAGCAGAGCTCCGTTGTTTTGCAGCAAAACATCTCTTCCCGGGATCTGCGAAGGTGGTTTTGTTGCAGGACAACCTTGCCCGGCAGCCGGCCAACTCTTCCGAGGCGCTCAAGAAGGCTTCTTTGCAGCGGAACAAGCTTGCTGAGTCCCTGGAAAGAGCTGCCGTGATGCAAAACCACGATGATTTGCATCAGGAAAACTCTGCTCGGCTCTGGGAGAAGTCATTTGGATGCAACAGAAGAGGTGGCAAAAAAGCGGGGCGCCTTGGCGCCCCGGAAGGAGATCCCTCCCAAAGGGGAGCAGCGGCATCGGAGACGGCCTGAAAGACCCGGTCGGGTTCCCAGACCTCGCGCCGCTTCCCCTCCCTGGGATTCTTTGCGACAACGGGGGGACGCCGCTCCTTCAGCTCCCCCCTCGCTACCGGCTCGTGCAGGGCACATGCCAGTAGCGCCACTATCAGGAGGTTACGAAGCGGAATCGTCTTTGGATGACCTCTGGTAAAGTCGGCGCTCCCTAGGAGGGCTCTCGATGAAAAGCCGCGTCGTCGTCCCTGCCGTCCTTGCAGTCCTTGGGGTCCTTGCCCTGAGCCGGGCAGCCTCCGCCGAGTCGCTCACTCCGGCCGAGCAGGCCGGTTTCGAGGCGACTCCCAGCTACGCCGAGACGCTGGCCTATCTGGAAAAGCTGCGCCCGTCGCTGCCCGAGATGTACGTGGGCTACTTCGGCTCCTCCGGCCAGGGGCGGCCGATGCCGTTCGTGGTGGTCTCCAAGGAAAAGGCCTTCACCGGCGCCAAGGCCCGGAGCCTGGGCAAGCCGATCGTGCTGATCCAGAGCGGCATCCATGCCGGAGAGATCGACGGCAAGGACGCCACCCTGATGATCCTGCGCGACATGGCCGCGGGGAAGCACCGCGACCTGCTCGACGCCATGACCCTGGTGTTCATCCCGATCTACAACGTGGACGGCCACGAGTGCGTCTCCCCCTACAACCGGCCCAACCAGGACGGACCGCGGAGCGGCATGGGCTTCCGCACCACCGCCGAGGGGCTCGACCTCAACCGCGACCACGTCAAGCTCGCCTCGGAAGAGGCCCGCGCCCTCATGAGCCTGATCCACGACTGGCGCCCCCACCTGCACGTGGACAACCACGTGACCGACGGCGTGGACCACGACTGGGTGCTCACCTACGCCGCCGCCGAGGCGCCGCAGGCCCCCGCGCCGGTCGCCGCCTGGCTCGGCGCGCACCTCCCCGCCGCCCTCGCCGCCACCGAGAAGGCCGGCTACCGCTCCGGCCCCTATGTCGATCTCAAGGAGCGCAGCGACCCGTCCAAGGGGTTCAGCTCGTGGGTCGGCCAGCCGCGCTTCTCCTCCGGTTTCTTCCCGCTGCTCAACCGGCCGTCGTTACTGGTCGAGACGCACTCCTACAAGCCCTACAAGCAGCGCGTGCTCGCCACCCAGGCCTTCCTGCTGTCGCTCCTCGCCGAGGTGGCGAAGGACCCGGCGGCGCTCACCCGCGCCGTGGCGAGCGCCGAGGCCGCCACGGTGGCCCAGGGCAAGCCGGGCGCCGCGCCGTCCGACCTCGTGCTGATCTGGGCGGAGAGCGACAAGCCCGACCGCATCCGCTTCCCGGTCTACGCCAGCGAGAACCGCCCCTCGGTGGTGAGCGGCCAGCCGCTCCTGCGCTACCGCCGCGGCGAGGTGGCCGAGGCCGAGGTGCCCTGGTACCACCTCTCGGTCGCGGAAAAGACGGTCCCCCGGCCGCGCGGCTACCTGGTGATGCCCGGCTGGACCGCGATCGAGCAACGCCTGCGCTGGCACGGCCTGCGGGTCGAAAAGCTCCAGAAGCCCGCCGAGCTCGAGGTCGAGGTGGCGCGGGTCGGTAATCCGAAGCTGGCGTCCTTCCCCTACCAGGGGATGATCCAGGTCACCGGCGCCGACATCGAGCGCCACAAGGAGAAGCGCGCCGTGCCGGCCGGCACCCTGTGGATCCCCGCCGACCAGCAGGACTTCGAGCTGGCCGCGCAGCTCCTGGAGCCCGAGGCCCCCGACTCGCTGTTCGCCTGGGGGATGCTCTCCACCGTCTTCGAGCAGAAGGAGTACATCGACGCCGGGGTGCTGGAGGACAAGGCCCAGGAGATGCTGAAGGACCCGGCCACGGCCGAGGCCTGGAAGAAGGCCCTGCAGGACGAGAAATTCGCCGCCGACGCGTTCAGCCGCTATCTCTGGTGGTACCGCCGCACCCCGTACTGGGACGACACCATCGGGCTCCTGCCGATCTTCCGCGTGACGCAGGCTCCGGCGTTCGCCACGGCGCCCTGGAAGTAGACTAGGCGGCCATGAAAATCGCCCGCCGAATACCGTTCGTCCTGACCTGCCTGCTCGCCGTTTTCGCCGGGAGAGAGGGGAGCGCCGTGGAAGGAAAGTGGACCCCGCAACAGCTCCGCGAGCTGGACCCCAAGTGGCTGCGCGAGCTCGGCCTCACCCTGCCGGTCGAAAAGCTCTGGGGACCGGACGGCGGCGGTCTCCTCGCCTCGGTGCCGAGCCTCGACGGCTGCTCGTCCGGCTTCGTCTCGGCCGAGGGGCTGGTCATCACCAACCACCACTGCGCCTACGGCATCCTCCAGCTCCACTCGACTCCCGAGAAGGACCTGATCAAGAACGGCTTTCTCGCCCGCACCCGGGCCGAGGAGCTGTCCGGCCGCGGCGAGCGCGCCACCCTCCCCGTGCGGATCACCGACGTCACCGCCGAGATCCAGGCCGCCGTGCCCGCCGGGGCCGACGACCTCGCCCGCTTCCAGGCGATCGAGCGCAAGACC
>DATAHG010000218.1:0-3232 GCA_036263295.1 Thermoanaerobaculia bacterium
TCGTCCTGGCCGAAGAGCTTTCCGGCTGGGAGCGGGATCCGGCCGGACTCCCCGAAAACCTGATCGATGGCGCCGACCTCGCCATGATCCTCTACACCTCGGGGACGACCGGAAAGAGCAAGGGCGCCATGATCCGGCACGACAACGTGCTCGCGACCGTCACCGGCCTGCTCACCGCCTGGGCCTGGGAGCCGGACGACGCCCTCCTCCTCACCCTGCCGCTCTTCCACGTCCACGGCCTGCTGGTCGGCATGCAGTGCGCCCTCGCGGCGGGAGCCACCGTCCTCCTGCGCCGCCGCTTCGAAGCCGCCGCCGTGGTGGACGCCCTGGAAAGTGGCGAGCCGACCCTCTTTTTCGGCGTCCCGACGATGTATGTCCGCCTGGTCGAAGAGCTGCGCCGCCGCGGTCCGGCGCACCTCCCAACCCTGCGCCTCTTCTGCTCCGGCAGCGCGCCCCTCGCGCCCGACACCTTCGAAGCCTTCCGGGACCTCACCGGCCACACCATCCTCGAACGTTACGGCATGACCGAGACCGGGATGATCCTGAGCAACCCCTACGCCGGAGAGCGGCGCCCGGGCACCGTGGGAGCCCCGCTGCCGGGCGTCAGCGTGCGGATCGTCGAAGGGGAATTACAGGTCCGCGGCTCGAACGTCTTCGACGGCTACTGGCAGGCGCCGGAAAAGACCGCCGAAAGCTTTGTCCACGACGACGCCGGCCACCGCTGGTTCCGCACCGGCGACCTCGCCGCGCGGGACCCCGCGACCGGCGCCTACACCCTCCTGGGGCGCCGCACCGAGCTGATCCTCTCCGGTGGCTTCAACGTCTATCCCCGCGAGGTGGAGGAGGTCCTGACGGCCTTCCCGGGCATTCGCGAAGCCGCCGTGGCCGGCCGTCCCCATCCCGAGTGGGGCGAGGTCCCGGCCGCCTGGCTGGTGACCGATCAGGAGATCGACGAAGCCGCGTTGATCGAATATTGCAAGACCCAACTGGCGGGCTTCAAAGTGCCGCGGACCTTTCAGTACCTCGAAGCCCTGCCGAGAAACGCGTTGGGAAAGGTGCAGAAGCACCTGCTGCCGTAAACCCTGGATCGCTGCCGCTCGACGGGCTTTACTCTCCCAACAGCTCCACCAGTCGGTCCAGCAACGGCTCCTGGCTGGGCAGGATCTTCACCCGCGCCTCCGTCAGCCCGAACCAGGCGGCTTCGGAGACTTCGGGGAACTCGCGCATCTTGCCGGAGCGGGGCGGCCATTCCATGGAAAACGTATTGCTCTGCACCGCGGTGGCGTCCAGGTCCCCCTCCACGGCCCAGGCGTGGACGATCTTGCCGCCCTTCTGCTTGATCGATCCGAGCGGCTGAAACGGCCCGTCCGGCCGGGCCCCGGTCTCCTCGGCGAGCTCGCGGCGGCCGGCCGCGAGCAGGTCCTCGCCGTCGTTGACCTCGCCCTTGGGGACCGACCAGGCGCCCGTGTCCTTCCGGGCCCAGAACGGGCCGCCGGGATGCACCAGGAGCACCTCCGGCCGGCCGCCGGAAATGCGATAGATCAGGACTCCGGAGCTGCTCTTGCCCATCCGGCTCGATCGCTTACGCCGACACCGGCGTCAGGCCAGCCAGTTCACGCACGAAGAGGTCCGCAGGATCATCAGGAGATCGGAGACGTCCACGTCTTTGGGATAGTAGGTGCGGGACAGCGCCTGGAAGGAGGATTCGGCCTCCGAAAGGCGGTCCAGGCCGAGCGCCGACTGGCCGAGCAGATACAGCGCGGACTTGTGCTCGTGAGACGGGGTCTGGCCGAGATGGCTCACCGAAAGGAGCGCCTCCGCGCCGTGCAGGTAGGCCCGGTCGGCCTCCTCGCGCTCGAGGGCCGCGTAGCCCAGGTTCAGATTCACCGATCCGTCGTACACCGGCGACGCGGCGGCCGGCAGCAACCCCTCGGTCTCGTGGCCATAGCGAATGGAATCGGCGGTCCGTCCGAGCAGCGCCGACGCGTAGGAAAGCACGCTCAACGGCAGGGTTACCGGCGCCAGCTCGTGCGGCCAGTCGTCGAGGCTCCCGAGAATGTGATCGATCGCCCCACCATAGTCGCCCGCCGACAACAGACTCACTCCGAGGGTGTGAGCGGCGGTCGCCCGGCGGTCTTCCGGCGCGATGGCGGTGGCGGCGCGCGCATAGAACAGCGCCTTGGCGTGCTGGTGGGTTCCCTGATAGACCCGCGCCAGCGCCGAGGAGGCCAGGTAGCGGCTGAGCGGGTCCCGGCTCTGGAGCAGCACCTCGCGAGCCACCGCGGGCGAAGACGGCCGCGAAACCTCCAGGCCGATGCTGAAAAGGTTGATCTTCGCCCGGTAGAACAGCTCATCGTCGCCCAGACGCCGCCCGACACCGACCGCCTGCTCGAGGAGCTCGCAGGCCGCATCGAGGTCACCCAGGTTGAACCGGTGACGGCTTTCGTCGTAAAGGCGGGCATATTGCCGCCGAAGCGAGCTGTCCATGGGGACTCCAGTCTAACAGAGTCCCCCCGATCGTCCCGCCGATAGTCCCCCAAAAGGGGCCCTGACCGACTAGACTCATGCTGGTCTATCCCATGCGTCTGTCGCTCGCCTCCATCCCGGGCCTCCTCGCCCTCGCGCTGACCGGGCTCCTCCTGGGAGCGCCGGCCGCCGCCACCCCTGCCGGCACCGGCCCGGCCGAGCGCGGTTTCCCCCTGATTCAGGAGTACCTGCCGACCCCTGAAAACGCCGATTCCCAGAGCTTCGGGATCACCCACGACCCGCGCGGTCTCATGTACATCGCGAACCTTGGAGGCGTCCTGATCTACGACGGCGCCGGCTGGCGCCTGATCCCGGTGGGCCCCTCGCGCGTCGCCTTCTCGATCGCGAGCGATCGCCAAGGGCGGATCGCCGTCGGCGGGATCGAGGACTTCGGCTACCTGGCGCCGGACGAGCAGGGCGCCCTGGGCTATATCTCCCTGCTGCCGCTCCTGCCGCCCGGCGGGCGGCGGCCCGGGCAAACCGTGCGGATCGAGCCCGTCCCTCAAGGCTTCCTCTTTCTCAACCAGAGCCAGCTCCTGCTTTGGGACGGCGCCCACCTGCGGATCGTCGCCGAGAGCCAGTCTCCCAGGCCCTGGGCCCAGATCTTCGCCACCGGCGGCACGGCCTACGTCTGGCTGGCGGAACGGGGTCTGACCCGCCTGCAAGGCAACTCCCTGCGACCCGTTCCCGGGGGCGAGGTCTTCCG
>DATAHG010000219.1:0-9960 GCA_036263295.1 Thermoanaerobaculia bacterium
GCCGGAGGACTCCGGCGATCAGACCGGACGCCGCGGCTCCGCGACCGGCAATCCTCTCGGCACGACCGCCTTCGGCTCCGAGATCGCCGGGCTCGACAATCCCGATTTCACCTACGGGTATTACATCGATCAGCTCCTGTCGCGCATCGACTCCAACTGGGTGCGGCCGGCCGTGGGCGACACCGTGCGCGCCGTGGTCTCTTTCCGCATCCAGCGCAACGGCGCCATCACCCCCCCGGAGATCACCGAGTCCTCCGGCAACGGCGCCTTCGACCTGGCCGCCTTGCGGGCGGTCAGCAACGCGGCGCCCTTTCCGCCGCTGCCGCGGGCCTATCGCCACGACTCGCTCGGCGTCAACCTGATCGTGCGCTGACCCTGACCAGACAATGAACGAGGTGCCATGAGATCCAGAGCCACCGCCCTTCCGATCGCCGCCGGTCTGCTCCTGCTGGGACTGATCCTGCCGCATATCTATGCCGAACAGCCGCCGGCGGCGCCGACGCAGCCCGAGGCGGCCCCGCCGGGGAGCCAGAGCGATCAGGTGACCCTGGAGCTGCGGCGCAACCAGCGCCCGCTGATCCGCCTGGCGTTCCCGTCGTTCCGCGGCACCAACACGCTCGGCGGCGGCGGCACCCAGGCGGCCCGGGAGCTCGAGGAGACGGTCCGCCAGGACCTCACGAATTCGGGCTATTTCGAGATCCAGGGGCCGGACGCGCTACGCTCTCTCCCGGTCTCGGGCGATCCGCAGCGCGACATGCCGCTCTACCGCACGGCGGGCAACGAGATCCTGCTCCTCGGCGATGTGCGCGGCGAGCCCGACCGCATCGTCTTCGAGGGGCGGCTGTTCGATCTGGCGAGCGGCCAGCCGATTCTCGCCAAGCGCTACCGCGGCGCCTTCAGCGCCGCCCGGCGGATCGGCCACACCTTCGCCGACGAGGTCATCCGCTACCTGACCGGCGGCCAGGGGATCGGTCTGTCGACCATCGCCTTCACCTCGGACCGCACCGGGGCGAAGGAGATCTTCCTGATGGACTATGACGGGTTCAACCAGCGCCGGCTGACCGGGCACCGCTCGACCTCGATGTCGCCCTCCTGGCGGCCGGACGGCGGCGCCCTCGCCTACACCTCGTTCTTCGCCGGCGCCCCGGGGATCTACCTGGCCGAGATCGCGAGCGGCGCCAAGCGGCCGATCGTGAATTCGGGGTCGCTCAACACCACTCCGACCTTCTCGCCCGACGGCAGCCGGGTGGCTTTCGCCCGCTCGGTCAACGGCAACGTCGAGATCTTCGTGGCCGACGCCTCGGGCAACAACCTGCGCCGTCTCACCCACTCGAACGCCATCGACACCAACCCCTCCTGGAGCCCCAAGGGGGGCGAGATCGCCTTCACCTCCAGCCGCGGCGGCAATCCCCACCTCTATCTGATGGACGCCGAGGGGGCGAACCAGCGCCGCCTGACGTTCGAGGGGGACTACAATGACGGTGCCTCCTGGAGTCCGGAGGGGGATCTCATCGCCTACACCAGCCGGCGCGGCGGCCGCTTCCAGATCGTGATCACCAACGTGGTCACCCTGGCGAGCCGCGTGCTGACCTCCGGGGCGGGCGAGAACGAGTCGCCGACCTTCTCGCCGGACGGACGCAAGATCGCCTTCACCTCCCGGCGCAGCGGCTCCAAGCAGATCTACGTCATGGACCTCGACGGCGGCAACCTGCGCCAGGTCACCAGCGAGGGGAACAACGACATGGCCGACTGGTCGCGCAGCGTGCCGGAGAAGTAGGGTGCCGCCGCCGGGATGCGGTAGCGGCGGATGGAACCGTTTTGATACATTGTGCCCGGGATGTCTTCACCCAAGTTTTTTACGTTGTTTCAAACCGTAGTCCGAGAGCGAGGAGAGTGACAAGATGAATCGCAACTGGATCGTCTGGATTGTAATCCCGGTCCTGGCCGTCTTCCTTTTTGGCTGCCCCAAGAAGAAGCCGGCCACCCCGGCCGAAGATCTCAACGTGGAGACGACGACGGTGACGCCGCCGCCGACCACCACCCCGACGCAGGATGTCGAGCAGACCGCGCCGTCGACCACCAACGATCAGACCGAGAACCCGCTGATGTCGGAGGACATGCAGGTCGTCAACGACGAGCTGCGCCGCCGCGGTTTCGCGGCTGACATCTACTTCCAGCTCGACGAGGCCGGCCTGTCGGACGAGGCGCGCAGCCAGCTTCAGCGCAACGCCGACCTGCTCCGTCAGGCGCAGTTCTCCCTGACCGTCGAGGGGCATGCCGACTCGCGCGGCACCAACGAGTACAACGTCGCCCTCGGCGAGCGCCGCGCCACCGCGGTCAAGGATTACCTGGGCTCGCTGGGCGTCGCGGCCGACCGCCTGCGCACGCTCTCCTACGGCGAGGAGCGCCCGGTCTGCACCACCGAGGAGGAGAGCTGCTGGTCGCAGAACCGCCGCGCCCACCTGGTGATCACCGGCCGCGCCAACGTCGGCTGATCGGGCCGACAGCAAGGAAGGCATCATGAGGATTCGCCCCCACTCCCTTTCCCGGGCCCCGCTGGCCGGCCTGCTCGCCGTGGCTCTCACGGCGGGCGGCTGCGTGTCCACGCAGGACATCGACGATCTGCGCAATCAGCTCTCGGAAATCCAGCGCCAGGTCCTGCAGGCCCAGCAACAGGCCCCGAGCAAGCAGGAGGTGGCCAGCCTGGAGAATTCGGTGAGCCAGCAGATGTCGTCGCTGCTCAAGACCGAGGCCGACATGCAGGTCAAGCTCCAGGACCTGTCCAGCCAGATCGACGAGCTGCAGTCCAAGCTCGAAGACACCAACTACCGGCTGGCTCAGCTCTCGCAGCAGATCGCCGCGACGAACCAGGAGCTGAAGTCCTTCAGCAGCGCGCCCCCGGCGGCCTCGGCTCCGGCGGGCGACGCCGGGGCCCCCCAGGGCGGGGATGCCGGCGCTCAGCCGGCTTCGCCGCCGGCCGGTGGCGGGAACCCGGGATCGACGGGGGGTGGAGGCGATCCTCAGGTGCTCTACAACAGCGCCTACAACGATTACCTCAAGGGCAATTACGACCTGGCGCTGCGGGGGTTCCAGGAGTACCTGAACAACTTCCCCCAGACCGACCTCTCCGACAACGCCACCTACTGGATCGGCGAGTGCTATTACCGGCAGCGCCGCTTCCGCCAGGCGGTCGAGCAGTACGACCGGGTGCTGCGGCAGTATCCGCGCAGCGACAAGGCCCCGGGCTCTCTGCTCAAGAAGGGCTACGCCTACCTGGAGCTGGGGGACCGCAGTCAGGGGGTGTCCCAGCTCCGGTCGGTGATTCAGCAGTACGGTACGAGCGGCGAGGCGAACCTCGCCCGGCAGCGCCTGCGCGAGCTCGGAGTTGACGCCGGCTAGCTCCGAGTGCTATAAACCTTCGTCGCGGTGTCCGCCGGGTCTGCCGGTGCGGCGTCGTCTTTCCCTGCCCAAGGGCAATCAACACAGGAAGAGAAGAGACTTCCCCGACCGGGAGCAAGCAAGAGCGATATGGCCAATACCAAGTCAGCAGAGAAGCGGAACCGTCAGAACATCCAGCAGCGCATCCGCAACCGCGCCCACCGCTCGCGGCTGCGCACCGCCATCAAGAGCCTGCGCTCGGCTCTGGCCAGCGGCGACGCCGCCCAGGCGCAGCAGCTCCTGCCCGGCACCCTGAGCGTGATCGACAAGATCGCTCAGAAGGGCGTGATCCACGCCAACGCCGCCTCCCGCTACAAGGCCCGCCTGACCAAGCGCGTCGCCGAAATCGGCAAGGCCTGAGCCTTCCCTGCTCCATTCTGGCTGTTGACGGGACCGGCCCAACGGGCCGGCAGAGTCCAGCCCAGGGCTGAGGCCGAAGGCCGATGCCCTGGGATAGCCATTTTCCCCTGAATTTCGCGGCCTGAAGGGCCGCCAGAGCCTGCGGCCGGGGTTGAAACCCCGGTCGTGGGGCGAGGCGTTTCTCGCGGCCCTTCAGGCCGCATTGTTTAGGTGGTGTTTCCTGCGACCCAGGGCATCGCCTTCGGCTCAGCCCTGGGCTGGTGTCTCCCGGCCCGTTGGGCCGGATTTATTTGCTTGGGGTCGAACGGCCGCCGCCTAGAACCCTTCCAACAAATCGCTGACCACGGTTTCCGCGAAGCGCGTGGAGGCCTCGGCGATCGCCTCGTCCTCCTGGTCGAAATAGCCGGTCTCGCTGGCGGCGAGCGGATAGCTCTGGCGGAAGGTGTAGTGGTCGTTGCTCCAGATCACCTTGTCGGTGCTGAGGCGCTTGAAGGTGATCTGGGCCGTCATGGAGATCTCGTACTCCGTGGCGCGGCCGGTGGGGTCGAAGGTGACGGGCGTGGCGCCGAAGCCGGTGACGGCGCCGGACAGCTCGGCGTCGGCCCCTTCGGCGCTGCCCACCACCGAGAAGCGCTGGCGCCGCACCAGCTCCTCGGCCACCGCCCGGGTCAGCTCCTGCTCGACCTGGGCGCGCTGGGTGCGGTTCTCCAGCGGCCGGATGTAGACCGACTTGATGTCCTCGGGGATGTTGCTCCCCCGCCCGACCAGGGCGTAGCCGCAGCCGGACAGGAGACCGGTGCTGACGATCAGGGCGCTCAACGCCCATCTTGAGATTGTCCTAGCGCTCATGCCGACCTCCGGGTGACCAGGTTGATCAGGCGGCCCGGCACCAGCACGGCCTTGGCCACCTCGCGTCCCGCCAGGTGCTCCTGCACCTTGGGGCTGTCCAGCACCGCCGCCCGCACCGTCTTCTCGTCGGCGTCGGCGTCCACTTCCACACGGTCGCGCAGCTTGCCGTCCACCTGGACGACCAGGCTGACCCGCTCCCGGCGCAGCTTGCTCTCGTCGTACTCCGGCCAGGACGTCTCCAGCAGCGTCTCGGTATAGCCGCGGCGCTCCCACAGCTCTTCGGTGACGTGCGGCGCCATGGGGTGCAGGAGCTGCACCAGCGTGTCGAACGTCGTCTCGCACTGCAGCCGCGACGCCCGCTTCTCCTCGACCGCCCGTGACAGGGCGTTGAGCAGCTCCATCAGGGCCGCCACGGCGGTGTTGAAGCTGAAGCGCTGCAGGCTGTGGGTCACCCGCTGGATCGTGGCGTGGCGCTCGCGCTCCAGGTCGGTGTCGGACGGCGCGGTGGGCGGCGCCTCGTGCAGCCGCTCGGCCAGGCGCCAGAGCCGGTTCAGGAACCGGTAGGCCCCCGAGACCGCCTCCTCGCTCCACTCCGCCTCCTTCTCCGGCGGACCGATGAACAGGGTGTAGACGCGCTCGGTGTCCGCCCCCATCGCCTCGATCAGCTCGTCGGGCGACACCGTGTTGCCGCGCGACTTCGACATCTTCTCCACCCGGCCCGACTGCTCCGAGTAGTGGGTGATCATCCCCTGGTTGAACAGGTTGGCGAACGGCTCCTCGAAGCCCACCATCCCGAAGTCGTGCAGCACCCGGCAGATGAAGCGGGCGTAGAGCAGGTGCAGGATGGCGTGCTCGACGCCGCCGATGTACTGATCGACCGGCGCCCAGCGGTTCGCCACCTCGGGGTCGAACATGCGCTGGCCGTCGCGCGGCGACAGGTAGCGCAGGTAGTACCACGAGCTGTCCATGAAGGTGTCCATGGTGTCGGTCTCGCGGCGCGCCGGCTTCTTGCACTTCGGGCAGGTGGTCTCGACGAACTGCTTGTTGCGTGACAGCGGGTTCCCCTCGCGGCCGGTGAACTCGACGTCGTAGGGCAGCTCGACCGGGAGCTGGTCGTCCGGCACCGGCACGATGCCGCAGGACTCGCAGTAGATCACCGGAATCGGCGTCCCCCAGTAGCGCTGGCGCGAGATCAGCCAGTCGCGCAGTCGGTAGGAGACGCGAGCCCGTCCGAACCCCTTCTCCTCGATCCAGGCGATGAACTTGCGGATCGTCTCCGGCGCGTTGGGCTCGCCGTCGAACGGCGGGGCGTTGCGGACGACGCCGCGGCCGAGGATCGGCTCGGCCAGGGTGGCGGGGTCCACCGCCTCGTCTTCCGGGTGGTAGACCAGGCGGACCGGCAGCCCCTCCTGGCGGGCGAAGGCGAGGTCGCGCTCGTCGTGGGCGGGGACCGCCATGATCGCGCCGGTGCCGTAGTCCGGCAGCACGTAGTTCGCCATCCAGATCGGGATCTCTTCGCCGGTCGCGGGGTTGACGGCAACCGCGCCGGTGTCCCGCCCCTCCTTGACCATGCCTTCGCCTTCGCGCTGGATGCGCGGCGTGTTGCGGGTCTTCTCCACCCAGGCTTCCAGGGCCTCCCGCTCGGGATGGCCGGCGATCAGCTTCGACACCAGCGGGTGCTCGGGGGCCAGGACCATGAAGGTGGCGCCGTGCAGGGTGTCCGGCCGGGTGGTGAAGACCGTGACGGTCTCCCCCGCCGCCGGCACGGCGAACTGGATCTCCGCCCCTTCGGAGCGGCCGATCCAGTTGCGCTGCATGATCTTGACCTTCTCCGGCCACCCCTCCAGGCCGTCCAGCCCGGCGAGCAGGCGGTCGGCGTAGCCCAGGATGCGGAAGAACCACTGCTCCAGGTCGCGCTGCACGACCGGGGTGCCGCAGCGCTCGCAGGCGCCGTCCACCACCTGCTCGTTGGCGAGCACGGTCTGGCAGCTCGGGCACCAGTTGACCGGCGCCTTCTTCTTGTAGGCCAGCCCCTTCTCCAGCATGCGCAGGAACAGCCACTGGTTCCAGCGGTAGTACTCCGGCGTGCAGGAGGCGATCTCCTTCGACCAGTCGAACAGGATGCCCCAGCGCCGGAACTGCTGCTTCATGACCTTGATGTTGTCGAAGGTCCAGTCGCGCGGGTGGATGCCGCGCTGGATGGCGGCGTTCTCGGCGGGCAGGCCGAAGGCGTCCCAGCCCATGGGGTTGAGAGCGCGCTTGCCGTTCATGCGGAGGTACCGGTAGAGGGCGTCGCCCAGGATGTAGTTGCGCCCGTGCCCGACGTGGAGGCGGTCTCCCGACGGGTAGGGGAACATCATCAGCATGTAGTACTTGCCGGCGCCATGGCGGAGATCCACCTCGGCCACCCGCTGCCTCTCCCACCGGTCTTGCCATTTGGCCTCGATGGCCTTGTGGTCGAACTGCCCGCTCATCGCTTTCTCCGCTCTCTCAGGGATTACTTCAGGGTTCCCGGGAAGGTGTGCTGCTTGAGGAGCCCGTCGAGCAGCCCGTTGACGAAACGGCCCGACTGCTCGGAGCCGAACTTCTTGGCCAGCTCGATCGCCTCGTCCACCACCACCAGCTTCGGGGTGTCGGTCTCGTGCAGCATCTCATAGACCGCCAGACGGAGGATGTTGCGGTCCACCGCCGGCATCCGCTCCAGCCGCCAGTTGTCGGCCTGGCTGCGGATCAGCTCGTCGATCTTGTCCAGGCCGTCGAGGGTGCCGCGCACCAGCGCCTGGGCATACTGGAACGCCTCGTCCACCCGCTTGCGCTGGCGGTTCCATTCGGTGCGCGCCTCGGGGGTCAGCGCCGGCGGCGCGACGGCCGGGACCGGGGCCGGAGCCGGGACGGCCGCCGGGACCTCCGCCTCCCGGGCCGCCTTCTTCGCCGGGTCCTCGTCGCGCGCCATGTATTCGGTCACGTCGAAGGTGTTGAAGACTTGGGGCAGAGAGCTCCCGCCGAGGTCGCTCTGGTACAGCATCTGGACCGCCATCTCCCGCGCCATGCGCCGCTTTCCTGCCGTCATGGCCGTGAATCGCCTCTCCTGCTCATGGGAACAAAACCTCGATGTCAGACAAAGGAAACGCTGATCAGCCGCGCAGGCGCGCGAAGAGGTCGGCCATCTCGAGGGCGGCGTGCGCCGCCTCCCAACCCTTGTTGCCGGCCTTCCCCCCCGCGCGCTCCTGGGCCTGCTCGGAGGTGTCGCAGGTCAGGACCCCGAACCCCACCGGCAGGCGGTGCCGCTCGGCGACCCGTCCCAGGCCGCGGCTGCACTCGGAACAGATGTAATCGAAGTGGGGCGTCTCGCCCCGGATCACCACGCCGACCGCCACCAGGGCGTCGAGGCTCCCGGCCGCGGCCAGCTCCTCCGCCGCCTGCGGGATCTCCCAGGCGCCGGGCACCCGCACGATGTGCAGGCTGTCGCGGTCGGCGCCATGGCGCAGGAGGCAGTCCACCGCCCCCCCGACCAGCAGGTCGACGATCCGCGCGTTGAAGCGCGAGGCCACGATCCCGAAGCGCCGTCCGGCCGCGGTGAGGGCCCCTTGAGTTTCTCGTATCTCTTTCATGAAAGGATCCTTAGGGCGCCCGAGTATAGCTCGGCCAGGGTGGCCGGCGCCAACTGGCGCAGCAGCGTCCCATACGTCGGGGCGAACAGCGATTTCATCACGATATCGGCCGCGATCCCCGCCGCGCCGAGGGCCATCAGACGGTGCTCCAGGGCATCGAACGGCCAGGCCCGGCGGACCAGCAACGGCCGCGCGAACAGCGCTCCCAACAACACGAACGCGAACACCCGGATCACCGACCAGGGCACCCAGGCGACGAAGGAGCCCAGGAGCGGATGGCCGCTCGCTCCGGCGTAGGACCCCACGAAGTAGCTCATGTAGGCCACCAGCAGGGCGCCGAGCGACAGGCCCAGGTAGCCGCCGCTCAGCCAGGTGAGGACCACGAACACGGCCAGGTGGAGGAGGTGCTGGGGCAGGAACTGCCGCCAGTCGTTCTCCGGGGCGATGCCGGTCGCGATCCAGCCGAACATCTCCTGTCGATAGGGCTCGCCGCGCAGGATGCCCTCGCGGGCCGCCTCCGGAAACCAGAGGACGAGGAGGATTGTTCCCGCGCTGAGCAGGACGGCCCAGGCCATGCCCAGCCGCCAGGCGCCGAAGTAGTCGCGCGCCAGCACCCGCCGGCGGAACGACGGGTAGAGCGTGAGCGGCGCCAGCAGGACCAGGGCCCAGCCGCCGGCCGGCCCGAGCGCCGCCAGCAACGGCGCGAGCGGGGTCAGCAGGAGGAGGAGCCGGAGGTCCTTCTCCGGAGCGTCGCTCACAGGGCGCCCCCGGCCGGCCCGAGGTGGATCTCCTCGTAGAGCGCCGAAGCGGGGGCGTCGAGCGCGAAGCCGACCGCCCGCGCCACCTCGGCGGCCGGCACCATGGCGGCGCGGTTCCACTCCCCCGGCATGCCGTTCCAGATCGGGGTGTCGGTGGCCCCGGGATAGAGAGCGGTGATCCGCACGCCGGTCCCGGCGAGCTCCTCGCGCAGGGCGGCGACCAGCCCGGCGAGCCCCCACTTGCTGGCGCAGTACGCCCCCCAGCCCGGAAAGGCGCGGCGGGCGGCGACCGACAGCACGGGGAAGATCCACCCGGAGCCGCGCTCCTTCATCGGGGAGAGGAGGGCCCGGATCACCAGGAACGAGCCGGTGAGGTTGGTCGCCACGACCTCGGCGAAGTCGGACGGCGCCATCTCCTCGACGGGAGCGAGGCGGGCGAAGCCGGCGGCGGGCACCACGACGGCGGCGGCTCCCCAGCGCCGATGGACCTCCGCCACGGCGGCCTCGACGGCCTGGGGATCGCGCACATCGCAGGCCAGGGCGAGGCCGGACGCGCCGGGCAGCCCGGCCAGGGCCAAGGTCTCTTCAAGAGCTTCGGCGCGGCGGCCGAGCAGGGCGAGAGAGTAGCCGCGCCGGGCCAGCTCCAGGGCGACCTCGCGGCCAATCCCGGATCCGCCTCCGCTCACCACAGCCACTCCGCGGGAGTCGAGAGTCATGTCGTTCGCCTTGGGTTGTACGAGTTTTGTACGAGGCGCTGAGGAGGAGGGCGCGCCGCGAGGCGGAAATGCTTGAGTCAAAAAGCAGAAAATTGGTCGGGACGCCGAGATTTGAACTCGGGACCCCCTGAACCCCATTCAGGTACGCTACCAGGCTGCGCCACGTCCCGACCGGTGAAGCTGTGTGACTCTATCAAGAAGCGGGTTTCGAATCGAGGAGGGCCAGTA
>DATAHG010000220.1:0-7163 GCA_036263295.1 Thermoanaerobaculia bacterium
CGCGGCGTCAGCTCGCGCGACTCGGCCAGCTCGCCGAGCAGGCGCTGGAGGTCGGCGAACGAGCCGTCGAGCACCGCGTCCACCGCCGGCCGGCCGGCCGCGGGGATGGCGCCGTACGCCTCGCGGCGATGGAACTCGCGCAGCTCCTCGAACAGGTCGAGGGCCGCCGGCAGGTTGCCGGCCGCCGCCGCCTCGGCGCTCTCCAGCAGCTTGCGGGTGGTCTTCGCCATGGCCGAGACCACGATCACCGGGCCGCGGCCGAGGCGGCCGCGCACGAGGGCGGTGACGCGGTCGATGGCCGCGGCGCTTTCGACCGAGCTGCCGCCGAACTTGAGGACGATCACGGGCGGGAGACTACCCCAGGGCGCGCCGGGAGAAAAGCGTCCGGGCGGTCTCGAAATTGCAAATCTTTCGCGACACCGCACGGGAGCGGTTCCGTGACGGCTTACCGGGATGGCTTACCAGGATGGGAGTATTGATGTTAAACACCGCCAAGACAAAACCGCAACGCGAGCCCCTCCTCCTCTTCGCCCGCAATTTCTTCAAGCACCCGCTGATGCTGGGATCCCTGATCCCCAGCTCGCGATATCTGATCGATCACCTGCTGCGGCACATCGACTGGCAACGCGCCCGGGTGATTGTCGAGTATGGCCCGGGGGTCGGCACCATCACCGAAGAGGTCCTGCAGCGCATGCCGGCCGGGGGCACCCTGGTGGCCATCGAGCGCAACGAGGAGTTCGTCGAGTTCCTGCGGGAATCCCTGCCCGATCCCCGCCTGCGCGTCGCGCAGGGCTCGGCCGAGGACGTCGGCAAAATCCTCGAGAGCCTCGGCTGCGGTCCCGCCGACTACATCATCTCGGGCATCCCGTTCAGCACCATGCCGGAGGAGCTGCGCGACCGCATCCTGCGCACCACCCGGGCCGTGCTGCGGCCGGACGGCGCCTTCCTGGTCTACCAGTTCTCCAGCAAGGTGTGGCCCGATCTCCAAAGGGTGTTCCACCAGGTCGAGCGCGCCTTCGAGCCACGCAACGTGCTCCCCGCCTGGGTGTTCAAGGCCCTCCCCGGCCACTGACCGGTCGCGCGAAAAGAGCGGGGATGGGGATGGCGCGCGCGCCGCTCCTCTGATAGCATTAGTCCAATTTAAGAATCTTTCTTGTGGAGGGATGACCCGATGGCGCGCGCATTCCGCGGTTCCGGAGTCCGGCTCACTCTGCCTTTCGTCTTCCGTTTCCTGGGCCTCTGGATGGCTGTGACCGTCCTGATCGTGCTGGTGTTCAGCGTCAGCTCGTATCTCCTGCTCGTCGACCGTCTGGCGGTACAGGGGCACGAGGGGCTGGCGCTCGGCATTCTCATCGTCCAGACCGTGGTCACCATGCTGGCTGTGACCGCTCTGGGGATCTTCACCACCCACCGGCTGGCCGGCCCGATCATCGCCCTGCAAAGGGCGTTCGACGACGTCCGGCAGGGGAACCTCGACCGCCAGCTCCGCTTCCGGCAGTCGGACGATCACCTGCGCGGCGTGGAAACCTCGTTCAACCAGATGATGGTCGTCGTCAAGGAGCGGATCGAGGGGGAGCGGGCTCCAGCAGCCCGAGCCCAGTAAGGTCCCTCTCCAGGGCCGCCGCCCCGGTGAAGAGCAGCGTCCGGAAGCCGAGGGCGCGGGCCGGGGCGAGGTTCTGGTCGCGGTCGTCGATGAAGAGGACCTGGCCGGCCTCGGCCTGGGCGATGCCGAGGGCGCGCGCGAACATCTGCCGGGATGGCTTGCGGGCTCCCAGCCAGCAGGACGACAGGAAGGCCGAAAAGATCGGCCGCAGCCCGAAAGTCTCGATGCGGTGGAGGTTGAGCTCCGCCGCCTCGTTGTTGAAGGTCATCAGGGTGAGATCGGAACGCCCGGCCAGGCGCCCGGCCAGCGCCACGCTCTCCGGGAAGGGGCGGCTCTGCTCCTTCATGAAGGCGGTGAACTCCTCCGCCGAGAAGTCGCGCGGGCAGTAGAACACGGCGCTCTCCAGGTAGTCCTCGAGATCGATCCGCCCGGTCTCCCACTCCCCCACCAGCTCGTCGTGGCGCCAGCCGAACTCTTCGTCGAGATGAAAGCGCTCGGCCGCCCGGGCGCGCTGCTCGCGGTCCCAGCCGTTGGTGCCCAGCACGCCGCCGATGTCGAAAAAGACGTGAGTGATGTCCATGGACGGACAGGATAGCGCGGTAGCCGCAGAAGGGGGGATGGGAGGAAGGCCCGGAGGGCGGGCGCCGGCAGCGCCCGCCCCGGGTTTGCAGCCGCTTTCTAGCGGAAGGCGGCGACGGTCGCGCGGGTGTTGTTGAGCACCCGGGCGTTGTCGTTGCCGGCAGCCGTGCCCATCGGCTGGCTGTTGTAGGTCTTGAGCGGGCTCGACCAGTAGTTCAGGCGCGGGCAGCCGGCCGGGCAGTCGTACGCCATGATCGTGCGCCAGCTCGGGCTGCCGGTGTAGCGGTAGCCGTGGCCGTAGGCGTAGGGCGAGTTGGTCGGGTCGGTGGCGGGGTCGTGACGGGCGGACTGCAGGTGCCCGATCTCGTGCGCGAACGAGTAGTAGCCCGTCGCGCAGCCCCAGTAGACCGCGACGAAGGCCGTGCTGGCGCTCGCGCCGATGCTCGAGGCCAGGCCGCAGGCCGAGGTGTTGTTGATCAGCAGGACGCCGACGTCCGCCGTGACCGTGTTGCGGGTCGTGTGGATGCTGTCCATGTAGCCGTCCGCGGTCCCGCGGTAGCGGCTGAGGTCGGTGCTGAAGCTGCCGCTCTCGGTGTAGGTGACGGCGGCCTTGGTGGCGAGCTGCAGAGTGATCTGCACGCCGCTGTTGGTGTAGCCCTGGTTCGACTCGGCGACCGCCAGGTCGATCAGGCTGCTGATGTTGCCCGAAGCCGCGGAGGCGGCGCCGTCATAGTGCACCATGACGCGGATGGTGGTGTTCGCCTTGGCCTGCGCCATGTTGGGCTTGATCGGCATCTTGATCGTGGGAAGGCTCGCGTACTCGGCCGGGTGGTCGGCCGGCATGCGGCTCTGATCGACCGCCACGATGGCGTGACCGCCGCTGCGCAGCGGGCGGATCTGGTACCACTGGCCGTCGAAGTGGACGTTGCCGGTGATCTGGTCGCCGTCGCGGACCAGCATCACGGAGTTGACCGCGTCGAACTGAAAGTCGGTCGAGGTCGAGATGGTGCCCGGATCCTCGATGACACCCGCCCAGACGAGCGAGCCGGAATCCATCTTGTAGGAGCTCACCTGGTGCGCCTTCAGGTTGAGGCCCGGGGCCAGGTTGAATTCGAGGGACGAGGCGTTGCGGTTGACCGCCGCCGCGTTGGCGTTCACGACCTCCAGGGACGCCGTGGCCGGGTTCTCGGCCAACGACCGGAACGACAGGTCGGCGTTCAGCGCCTTGGCGGTGCCGAGATTACGATAGGAAAAAAGACCATCAGCCTGGGCCGCAAAAGCCGAGAGCCCAAGGACAACTGCCATACCAACGGAAACCCACTGCCTCTTCATGAACCATCTCCTGTAAGAGAACGGACAACTCCGTCATCCACGCTCGCCACCTTGGCGGAGCGCCTGCAGCTTTAGGGATCCCTGTAAGCTGAGGTGCATCACCCCTGAAAAAGCGCGCCGCCTTGAACCCTTTTCAGGCATGCCTGAATTGTCACTTCGGTGTAAGCGATTTCAGAGTACAATCCGCGATCGTTGAGAATCATGTATCGATGGCGGCGCCTCGCCCGAGGGGCTCCGTCTGTCTGCATTTCGCTGTGCTCCATGGAGAAGGGTCTATGTTCAGAGTATTGAGGAGAGCCGCGCTCGCGGCAGCCGTGCTACTGGCCGGCCTCGCCGCCGCGCCCGCGGCCGCCCAGCCGCTGCTCAAGTCGGCCATCCAGGTCAATCCCGGCAACACCAAGCAGACCGGCCAGACCTTCGGTTACCGGTTGACCTATAACTGCAGCAGCACCTCGGGCCCCTGCCTCGGCGCCCAGGTGATCGACCTGCTGCCGCCCGAGATCCAGCTCGTCTCGACCGTCCCGGCCAGCCCGACTGGCGACGTGGCGGCGATCAACGTCACCAACAACTTCGGGGGCACCGGCCGCACCCGGGTCCAGTTCGTGATGATCAACCCGCTGCCGGCCGGCAACAGCGGCGACCTCATCCTCAACGTGCGGTTCCCCAACGGCTCGACGCCGGACGGCACCACGGCGACCAACACCGCCGACGGCATCAACCTGGGAGCGACCCCGGGCACGTTCACGACGCCGCCGGTGACGGTCACCGCGGTCGCCACGGCCCAGGTCAATCTCCAGAAGACGCTGCAGACGAGCCCGGCCAACCTGGACATGCCCGAGACCTACCGCCTGCGGATCTCGGTGCCCAACCTCGACGGCGCGCTCAACCTGACCAGCATCGGCCCGGTGACCGACACGCTGCCGCCCGGCACCGTGTTCAACGGCGCCACCCCGGCGGCGGACTGCCAGCCCGGCTGCGTGGGCACCACGCCCGCCACCGTCACCTGGACCAGCCCCTGCTCCGTGCCGCTGACGCCGAACAACAACTGCGACATCTCGGTCAACGTCACCTTCCCGAGCGCCACGTTCCCCAGCGGCACCAACGTGACCAACAGCTTCGTGGCCGACGCCACCCCGCTCGGCGAGACGCCGCAGACCTTCGGCCCCGGCACCCTCACCCATCCGGTCACCACCTTCGTGCCGAGCCCCGGCGCCGGCTTCCAGAAGAACGTCAACGGCGGCGGCCCGAACCCGCCGACGCTCAACCAGACCTTCTCCTACGACCTGGCCGTCAGCAACAACGGCAACGTGCCGCTCGACAGCCTGGTGGTCATCGACACCTTGCCGGTCGAGCTGCAGCTCGCCAGCGTGACCACCGGCGCCTACAGCGGCCTGGCCGATTTCGCGGCCGGCGAAGGGGTGCGGGTGAGCTATGAGAAGAACACGGCGCCCGGCGTCTTCACCCTCTGGGGGAGCTCGCCCAACACCACCACCAACACTACGCTGACCGCGCCGCCGCCGGGCCTCGGCGCCGGCGAATTCATCACCCGCGTGCGCTGGGAGTACGGCCAGGCGCAGCCCGGGATGAACGCCTCGACCCGCCCGCTCCTCACCGGCCGGATCGTCAACCCCGACAACGCCGGCGGACCGGTGGCGTTCGGCGACAGCATCCAGAACTGCGCCGGTCTGACCGCCGTCTACACGGCCGGCCCGACCAACGTCACCCGCAACTCCTGCCAGTCCTTTGTGTTGAGCGGCCCCTTCGTGCAGCTCAACCCGGCCAAGGAGAACCTCTCCGGCGGCGGCCCCTTCAACCCCGGCCAGACCGTGAGCTGGCGCCTGCGGGTACGCAGCGACGCGCGGTCGAGCGATCCGGTGCCGCTGGAGAACCTGGTCGCCACCGATCTCCTGCCGGTCAACCTGACCTTCTCCTCCTGGACCTTCGACGCCCAGGGCACCGGCCTGCCGGCGCCCCAGGTCTTCGAGCAGATTCCGAACTTCGCCGGCACCGGCCGCACCCTGCTGCGCTGGCGCTGGAACGCCGGCAGCGGCAACCTCGGCGTCAACCAGCAGGTGTGGATCAACATCACCACCACCGTCCGCAACGGCGCCCCGTCGGGCAACCTGTCGAACGACTTCACCTTCGACAGCGACGCGCCGGGCCTGGGCCTCCGCTGCTCCGGCAGCTCCCAGGCCGACGCCCTCGACCTCGACGGCGACGGCGACACCGCCGAGACCCTGTGCCGCGCGACCGGCACGATCAACGTGGCCGGCATCGCCCAGCTCGTCTCCGGCAAGACCATCCAGGGCACCTGCGACGGCGGCTCGGTCGCGACCTCGGCCGGCACGCTCACCGGCGGCGCCCTGCAGTACCGCCTGCGCGTCCAGAACGTCGGCACGGTGCCGATGCAGAACTTCGTGCTGATCGACATCCTCCCCGCCGTCGGCGACACCGGCGTGCGCGACACCAACCCGCGCGGCTCGCAGTGGACGCCCCTCCTGGTCGCCCCGATCACGCCGCCGCCCGGCACCACGATCTACTACTCGACCTCCAGCAATCCCTGCCGCGGCGAGGTGGGCGGCCCGACCACCGGATGCGACGCGCCGAACTGGACGACGGTGCCGCCGGATCCCATCACCGACGTGCGCTCCTTCAAGGTGGAGTTCGGCAGCCGCGTGGTGCAGCCCTCGGACTTCCTGGAGTTCTTCTTCTCGATGACCACCCCCGGCAGCGTGCCCCCCGCCGCTCCGGCCTTCAACTCCTTCGCCTACCAGGCCGACCGCGCCGACGGCATCGGCTCGCTCGCGGCCGAGCCGCAGAAGGTCGGCGTCACCCTCGGCACCTGCGAGGCCGCCGCCCTCGGCGACTTCGTCTGGGTGGACACCAACTCCGACGGCATCCAGAACGACGGCCCGACCGGCCTGAACGGCGTGCTCGTCCGTCTCTTCACCCCGGGCGCCGACGGCGTCCAGGGCACCTTCGACGACGTGCCGCTCGCCTCGGCCATCACCTCGAACGGCCCCGGCGGCGCGCCCGGCTGGTACAGCTTCCCCGGCCTCGCGCCGGGCAGCTACTACGTCCAGGTCACGCCTCCCCCGACGTTCGTCCTGACCACGTCGAACCAGGGTCCCGACACGACCGACTCCGACGCCGACGGCGCCGCCCGCTCGCCGGTGGTGACGCTCGCCGCGAACCAGGTCAATCCCGACCTGGACTTCGGCCTGATCGCCACCCGCCTCGCCGCGCTCGGCAACTACGTCTGGTTCGACCGCAACAGCGACGGCCTCCAGAACGAGCCGGTCACCGCGGGCGTCAACGGCGTCACCGTCCGGCTCTATGTCGACGACGGCGACGGCAACCCCGAGCCCGGCACCGGCGACTCCCTGGCCGCCACCACCGTCACGGCCGACGACGTCAACGGCCAGCCCGGCTACTACCTCTTCGACGGCCTGATCCCCGGCCTGCGCTACTTCGTGCAGTTCGTGCGTCCGGCTTCCGCCACCGCCTTCACCTCCCAGAACGCCGGGGGCGACGACACCGTCGACTCCGACGCCGACACCACCACCGGCGCCACGGCCACGGTCGTGCTGGCGCCCGACGAGGTCAACCGCACCCTCGACGCCGGCCTGATCACCGCCACCGGCACCCT
>DATAHG010000221.1:0-2121 GCA_036263295.1 Thermoanaerobaculia bacterium
CCCGTCCAACCCGGCGGTGGTCTACGCGGCCACACCTTACGGCGTCTACATCTCGCGCAACGGCGGCGAGACCTGGCGCGCTCCCGAGCGCTGGATCCTCGGCAATCCGCTGTCCGTCGCGGTCGATCCGCGCAACGCCCGGCACGCCTGGGTCGGCACCTCGAGCGGTCTGATCGCAACCCTCGATCTGGGCGCCACCTGGGGGTATGCCGAATCGGACCTGACCGCCACGGTCGCGGATGTCGCCCTGGATCCGGTCCACCCCGATACGGTCTATCTGATCACGGCGGGGCACGAGGACGGCGGCGAGACCGGCATCCTCAAGAGCACCGACAACGGAGCCACCTGGCAGATCCGCAACGACGGCCTGGATAGCGGCCTTTTCCTGGTCCAGGAGAACGCCCGGCTGGCGATCGATCCCGACAACCCGAGCATCGTCTACGCCGCCTTCTACACCGAGTCCGGGCCGCGCGAATTCTCCCTTTTCCGCAGCGCGGACGGCGCCACCACCTGGCAGCCGGCGCCGGCCGGCTACCCGGTCGCCACCGGCCCGAACGGCGTGGTCTACGCCGGCGGCTTCCGCAGCGCGGACCACGGGCAGACCTGGCAGCCGATCTCCCAGCCTCCCGTCTGGGAGACCCCGGCGCTCGACTACACGCTCACCCCAGCCGGAATGCTGCTTGCCGGCACCGACCGGCTCGGCGTGTTCCGCAGCCCGGACCAGGGCCAGCACTGGCAGGAGGCCCGCAAGGGGCTCCACGCCACCGCGGTCACCTCGTTCGTGATCGATCCCGAGCGCCCGCGAGTGATCTATGCCGGCGCTTCCGAAGCCGGCGTCTACAAGACCCAGAGCGGCGGCGCGCAGTGGCGGCTGGCCGAGAACGGCCTGCCCGCCGAGGTCCATTACACCTCCCCGCGCCACCAACTCGCGATCAGCCTGGAAGATCCCGCGAGCCTCTACCTCTACTGGAGCTCGGTGCGCGGCGGCGGCCCCGGCCTCGCCTGGACGGACGACGGTGCGGCGCAGTGGGAAGTCCGGCAGCACGGCTCTGACTTCGTCTACTCCCCCCTGCTGGTGGCGGACCCGACCCGGCCCTCCACTCTCTACCTGGCCGGGAGCTTCGTCGGTCCCGGCAGCTCCCCGTGCGGGCTCTCGCGCAGCACGGACCGGGGGGCGACCTTCCAGTGCCTCGCCCCCTTCGCGGACCGCTCGCTCGCTCTGTTCGGGCAGCCCCTGATCGCCGATCCCGCCATCCCGGGCCGCCTGTGGGTGTTGGAGAGCAGCAGCCGGATCTGGCGCAGCGACGACTACGGTGACCACTGGACGGACGTCCATCCCACCGGCCTGGCCAACGCCGGGGATCCGAACAGCCTGACGATCGACCCGGCCCATGCCGGCCGGCTCTACCTGGGAACCCGCCGGAATAGCATCAACAACCGCCCCGAGCGCGTCTGGCGCAGCGACGACAACGGCAAGTCCTGGCGTCCCTGGGGCACCGGCATGCCTGAAAGCTCGCAGGTCGACGAGCTGCTGATCGACTCGCGACAGCCGTCCATCTTCTACGCGGTCGTGAATGACGTGTTCGACCCGGTGCCGCCTTTCACCGACCTGAGCGGGGTCTACTGGAGCCGCAACGGCGGACGCACCTTCTATCCGCTGATCAACGGCCTGCCCAACCGGCGGGTGACCCATCTGGAGCTGAACCCCAAGGACCCGCGCCAGCTCTTCGTGGCGACCCCGGCGAACGGGATCTATACGTTTACGCGGCAGTAACCCGGGAGAGCGGGAGCCCCGAGCCGTCGAAAGGAGCCACCATGCGCCGGACCGTCATCACCCGTCTTCTTTTCGTGGCCGCCTCTCTGGCCACCCTGCCGGCGCGGGCCGGCGTGAACATCTGGACCCCCATCGGGCCGGACGGCGGGCGGATCGAGGATCTCGAGGTCCACCCCCGCAACAGCCAGGTGATCTACGCCGCCACCCGCGGGGGCCTCTACAAGAGCACCGACGGCGCCGCGACCTGGCGCTGGTCCGGCCGCGGGCTGCAGGGTTACGGGATCGAGGACCTCGCGGTCGCCCCGTCCAACCCGATGGTGCTCTATGCCGCCACGTTGTCCGGCGGC
>DATAHG010000222.1:0-1906 GCA_036263295.1 Thermoanaerobaculia bacterium
GAAGGCCACTACCTCCAGGAGCGGACGCTGACCCTGCGGGCCGCGCCGGGAGCGGCGGCCGGTGCCTCCGGTTCCTCCGAAGTGGATCTGCGCGCGAGCGCTGCGCGCGCCGTGGCCCGCCTCCGGGAGCACCAGCAGGCCGAGGGGTACTGGCTCACCGCCTACACGAGCGGCACGCGCTTTCACGAGCCGCGTCCGGAGATGAACACCTTCCTCACCGCGCTGCTCGTCGACCTGCTCGAGCCGCTGCCAGCCGACCCCGGCCTCGCCGAGAGCCTGCAGCGCGCCCGGAGTCATCTAACCGCCCAGATCGAGGCCGGCGGGCTGGTGCGCTATCACGGGCGGCCCGACAGTCCCATCATCGGCACGCTCGGCTGTGCCATCACGCCGGACACCGACGATACGGCCCTGGTCTGGCGGATCGCCCCCGGCCCCGACCGCGGCGCGCTGGCGGCCGCGCTGACGACGATCGACGGCTACCGCAGGCGCGACGGCCTCTACAAGTCGTGGCTCGCGCCGCGCGAGGACTACCAGTGCCTCGACCCGGGCGCCGACCCGAACCCGGCCGACGTGGCGATCCAGATGCATCTGCTCCTGCTGCTGGCCGAAGCCCAACCGCCGGCCGGCCGTGCGCTGTGCGGAGCGCTGCGCGCCAACCTCGACGCGGACCGCATCTGGGTCTACTACCGCGGCATGCCGCTGGTCCCGATCCTCCGCCTGGCCGACCTCCGCGCCGCCGGCTGCGACCTGGAGCTGCCCGAGGCGCGGATGCGCACGGCGGTCCCTGGCCAGGAGAACTGGGTCTCCGTCGCCCGCTGGCTCGCGCCCCCGGACCTGGCGAAGGCCGCGCCGCCCGATCCGGCCCTCGTCCGGGACGTGCTGGGCCAGATCGCCCGGGACGACTTCGCTCTCCTGCGGACGGACCCGCCGCTCCTCTATCACAACGACCTGACGGCGACCGTTGCGCGATACTACTGGTCCGAGGACGTCGGATTCGCTTTATGGTTGAGGCTCTACAACAAGTATGAACATCTCGGTGATCTCCACCTCGGCCAGAAAACCGGCCCTCCTGCGCTACGTTTCGATCCTGCGCCTGCAGGACATCCTCGTCCTCCAGGGCGCGCCGCTGATGGGGGCCGCTTTCGCGATCGGCTGGCCCGAAGCGCACGACTGGAGCCGGCTGGCGATCCTGCTGATCGCCAACGTCTGCCTGATGGCTCACGTCTTCCTGCTCAATGACTGGGCCGGCCTGATCACTGACCTCACGGACCCCCACAAGGCCGCCGGCGTCTTCACGGCCCGAGGTGTCGGGCGGCGGGAGATCGGTGGGCTGGCGGCCGGCCTTCTCGGCGCGAGCGTGCTGCTCTTCGGCCGTCTCGGCCCGGTGACCGCCGCGCTGGCGCTGGCCATCGCCCTCATGAGCGCCCTTTACTCCTTGCCGCGACTCCATTGGAAAGGGAGACCGCTCTTGAGCTCGGCGGTCCATCTCGGCGGCGGGATCGTGCATTTCCTTCTCGGCTACTCCGTCGGCAGCGCGATCGATCGCCGGGGCGTCGCCACGGCCCTGTTCTTCGCTCTGATTTTCGCCGCCGGCCACCTCACCCAGGAGGTCCGCGACTCCAGGGGGGACGCCAGAAATGCCATCCGGACCAACGCCGTGACCTTCGGGCAGCGTCGGACTTTCGCGGCGAGCCTGGTCCTCTTCACTCTGGCGCACATCCTTCTTCTTCTGCTGGCCCTGGGAGGGACGGTCCCGCGCCCGCTCGCGGCGGTCAGCCTGCTCTATCCGGTTCAGCTCTACTGGTCGTTCGAGACGCTGCGCGAGGGTCTCACGTTCGGCGGCGTCTCTCGCCTCCAGGCACGGTATCGCGCGCTCTACGCCTGCATTGGCGTGGCGATCGTCGCC
>DATAHG010000223.1:0-1737 GCA_036263295.1 Thermoanaerobaculia bacterium
GCGCCCCCTGGAGGCCCTCCTCGACCGCTTCGGGCGCCACGGACGGACCCTCTACGAGTTCTCCCGCGGCATCGACGACCGCCCGGTCGAGACCCACAGCGAGCGCAAGAGCCTGGGGACCGAGAACACCTACGCCGTGGACCTGAGCGACCGCGCGGCGATCGAGCACGAGGTGGAGAAGATGGCCCAGGAGGTGGCCGACGCCCTGGAGCGGCGCGACCTCTCCGGCTGCACGGTGACCCTCAAGGTGCGCTATTCGGACTTCACCACGGTCACCCGGTCGCGCACCTTCCCCTTTCCGGTGGGGACGGCCCAGCAGATCGGAACTTGCGCCCGGGACCTGCTGGAGAAGACCGAGGCCTTCGCCCGGCCGGTCCGCCTGCTCGGGGTGACCGCCTCGAACCTGGTGCAGGGAAGGGTGGAACAACTCCTGCTGTTCGTTTAGGGGATGAGCCCGCCCCCGCCCCTCCTGCGCGTCACCTCCGAAGGGCTGTACTGCGAGGCCGGCGGTTTTTACATCGACCCCTGGAAGCCGGTCGAAAAGGCCCTGATCACCCACGGCCACGGCGATCACGCGCGCTGGGGGAGCGCGGCCTACCTCACGGCCGAATCCGGCGTGCCGGTCCTGCGCCGCCGGCTCGCCCCCGACGCCCGCATCGAGGGGCTCCCGTTCGGCGACAGCCTCCGCCTGGGCGACGTGACCGTCTCCTTCCACTCGGCCGGCCACGTGCTCGGCTCCGCCCAGATCCGGGTCGAGCGCGGCGGCGAGCGCTGGATCGCCTCCGGGGACTACAAGCGCCAGAGCGACCCCACCTGCGCCGAGTTCGAGCCGGTGCCGTGCGACACCTTCATTACCGAGGCCACCTTCGGGCTGCCGATCTACCGCTGGCGGGAGACCGCGGACGAGGCGCGCGACCTCCTCGCCTGGTGGGAGGAGAACGAGCGCGACGGCCGCGCCTCGGTGCTGTTCTGCTATGCCCTGGGGAAAGCCCAGCGGGTGCTGGGCGAGCTGGCCTTCCTGACCGACCGCACGGTCTACCTCCACGGCGCCGCCGCCCATCTGACCGAGCTCTACCGGCAGGCCGGGGTCCGCATGCTGCCGACCCGGCGGGTGGGGGAGATGCCGCGCGGCCACTCCTTCGCCGGCGAGCTGATCCTCGCCCCCACCTCGGCCAGCCGCTCGACCTGGATGCGGCGCTTCGGCAATGCCGGGACCGCCTTCGCCTCGGGCTGGATGCGGGTGCGCGGGCACCGGCGGCGGCGCGGCTACGACCGCGGCTTCGTGATCTCCGACCACGCCGACTGGCCGGGCCTCCTCCAGACCATCGAGGAGACCGGCGCCTCGCAGGTGCTGGTCACCCACGGCTACACCGACTCCCTCTCCCGGTATCTGCGGGACAAGGGGGTCGACGCGAAGCCCCTGGCCACCCCCTACGGGGAAGAGGAAGAAGGGGAAGAACCCTCCGAAGACGAAGGCGGGGGCGCCCTCTCCCGCGAAGCGGGGGAGGGTCGGGGAGGGGGCTCCGAATGAGGCGCTTCGCCCGCCTCTACGAGGCCCTCGACCGCACCACCTCGACCAACGAGAAGGTGAAGGCGCTCGCCGCCTACTTCCGCGAAGCCCCGCCGGCCGACGCCGCCTGGGCGGTCTACTTCCTGACCGGCCGGCGGATCAAGCGGCTCCTCCAGGCCCGCCTCCTGGCCGGCTGGGCCCTGGAGCTGGCCGGCACCCCGGAATGG
>DATAHG010000224.1:0-4116 GCA_036263295.1 Thermoanaerobaculia bacterium
CACCACAAGCACCTGGCGCGCGGCGCCGGCAACTGGAACATCGCCACGAAGATGTGGTTCGCCCCCGGCCAGCCGCCGATCGAAAACACCGGCACCATGCAAGGCGAAATGATCATGGGCGGCCGCTACCTGCAGTCGGTCTTCAAGTCCACTTTCATGGGGCAGCCTTTCGAGGGCCGCTCGCTCGACGCCTATGACAACGCCTCCCAGAGCTTCACCAATACCTGGATCGACAACATGGGGACGGGCGTCCTGATCTCGCACGGCGACTGCAGCGATCCGGGCTGCAAGGTGATCACCCTCACCGGGATCATGGTGGATCCCATGAGCGGCAACAAGATGAACACCAAGAACGTCACCACCTGGACGGACAACGACCACTACAAGATGGAGATGTGGGCGAACGATGGCAAGGGCCAGGGTGAGTTCAAGACGATGGAGCTGACGGCTTCGCGGGCGAAGTAAGGCGGGGCGATCCCGAAGCCGGGCCGGCCCCCTCATAGCGCCTGCGTATCCCCCTTGCCGCAGAGATTGCCCGGGGCGTTGTGGTAACGCTTCCGGGCGCCGGTCACGGTATCGGTGACCGTGATCCAGTACTCCACGTCGGTCAGCGCCCCATAGAAGACCCAAAACTTGTTGTTCAGGGGTCGGCCGTCGAGGGTCTTGACCACCAGCTCGATATTGGTCGGGTCGAAGAACCAGAAATAGCCGGTCTGGTCGGTGCCCGGGACGGCGTGGCCCAGGCCGGAGACGCTGTTGTGCTGGTCGTGCCATTCCACCTCGATCCGGAAGCGCGAGCCGAGCAGGCAGAGGGCCTGGCCGGAGGAGGTGCAGGCGGTGTCCGGCGCCGGGACGGCCAGGGACATCGGAACGACTTCTTCGAGGGGGATCGCCAGGAGGGGCTGGGCGAGGTCCTCGAAGGCGGCTTCCGGGGCGGTCTCCAGAGGCGCCGTGGCAGTGCCGCCAGTCGGGGCGACCGGGGTGCGGAAGGCGGTGGTATCCCCCCGGCCGCAGAGGTTCCCCGGGGCGTTGTGGTACTGGCGGACCTTGCCGGTCTGGTGGTCGGTGACGGTGATCCAGTACTCGACGTCGGAGAGGGCGCCGTAGAAGACCCAGGTGTAGCCGTTGAAGGTGCTGCCGTCCAGCATTTTGACGACCAGCTCGACGTTCGAGGGGTCGAAGAACCAGAAGTAGCCGGACTGGTCGGACGAGGGGATGGCGCGGCCGAAGCCGGCCCGGTTGTTGTGCTGGTCGCGCCAGCTCACCTCGACGCCGTAGCGGCCGCCGAGGAGCCCGAGGCTGCGCTGCGCCGCGCTCGGAGCGGCGTTCACGGTCACGATCTTGCGCAGGGTGGCGCCGAACCAGCTTCCCCCCTCACGGACCATCTGCCAATCGGTCCCATAGTTGCCGGGGCTGGCCGGGGCCTGAAAGTGGAGGGTGAAGGTCTTCTCCTGGCCCGGGGCGATCGACTCGCCGACTTCGAGGGGCTGGCGGAGGGGGCTGAACGGGTCGGCGTCGTCCGGACCCGCTCCCAGGGCGTAGCCGCCGGCGCGCGTCCAGGTCGTCGAGCCGGTATTGCGCACGCGGATCTGGATGTCCAAGACCTGGCCCGCCTCCACCTGGTTCGGGAGGGTGTCGGAGACGATCACCGCGTCATCCTGCGACGGGCCGCTGGTCACGATGAAGTTACGATAAGCCTGGTAGGCCGGCTTGGCCGAGCCGTCCGGCCGCAGGATCCCGTAGGTGGGGGCGCCGCTTCCGCCGGGATCCTGCATCTCGTAGAAGAACATCTTGTCGATCCAGCTCCGGCTCGGATTGCCGCTGAACCAGTCGCTCAGCAGGCCGGCGTAGTAGGTGGCCTGGCGGTCCTCCCCGATGCGGGCTGACTCCCAGCCGGTCTCGGTGAGCCAGAACGGCTTGCCGTACCAGCCGGTGTAGCGCAGCACCTCCTCGACCGTCGGGGGGACGGTGCCCCAGAGGGACGGCCGGCTGCCGAAGAGCGTCGAGCCTTCAAGCTTGTCGGTGACGTCGCGATTGCCGTCGGTGTCGTAGAGGTGGTGGGTGACGAAGTCGAGCCGGTCGCCGGCCTGGGTGATGGTCTCGCGGAGCCAGTCGTACCAGTCGCTGTCGCCGGAGGTGAGGTGGGCGAGGTCGGGCCCGCCGACCTGGGCCTCGGGGGCGGCGGCGTGGATGGCGTCGGCGCACGGCTTGAGGATCAGGTCGAGATATTGCTGGCGCGTGCCGGACCAGAACCGGGTCAGGTTGGGCTCGTTCCAGACCCCCCAGTAGCGGATGCTGCCGCGGTAGCGCCGGGCGGCCTGGCCGCAGAAATCAGCCCAGTCGGCCGGGTTGGCGGGCACGCCGGTCAGCTCGGGGCCGGAGGTGGCCCAGCCCGGCGTGTAGGCGAGGGACGCGTACACGTTGATCCCGCGGGTCCGGGCGGCCTGGGCGAGGGCATCGTAGGCCGACCAGTCGTAGCGGTTCCGGGCGGGCTGCGCCACGGCCCAGATGAAGTCGATCCGCACCCAGCCGATCCCCGCCGCCTGGGCGCGGTCCAGGGTGAAGGCGAGCTGCGGCCCTTGGGGGATATGGACGTTGACGCCGAACGGCGACGCCTCGGCGGCGGCGGCCGGCCGTGGGCCGGATGCCAGCAGGGCCAGGGCGATCAGGACGAGGGCAAAGAGCCGGAGGGTGTGCTTCAAAAGTGTCTCACTTCCGTGTACAGCGGTCATGGTAACCGGAGCCGGCTGGCAGGCCCCTGTCGAGATCTGGATTTCAATAGTCCTTCCTCTATACTAAAGCGGTCTGAAAGTCGTCTTTCTTCCAGCGGCGCCCATCGGGCGCCGGTCCCGAGCGGCCGGAGGCTCTCCCGCCGCCCAGGGAGAGCGTCCCTTCGGAGGTTGAAGATGCAGTTCCGTGAGGTCACCGAGCGCTACCGTCTCGAAAAGATCGTCCGGTCCACGCGATCCGGGACGGTGCTGCGGGCCGTCGACTCGCAGTCGGGCCAGACCGTCGCCGTCAAGCTGATCACGGTGGGTCCATCGCCCGGGCTGGAGGAGGGGGCGCCGAAGTTCGAGGGCCTCGCGGCGATGCTGGCTACCTTGCGGCATCCGAGCCTGCCGCCGGTGCTCGACTCCGGCTTCACGCCGGACGGCAGCGCTTTCCTGGTCTTCCCGTTCTTCGACGGGCGCAACTTCGAGACGCTGGCGGGAGGGCCGCCGGAGCAGGTCCTGCCGCTTCTCCTGCAGGCCCTGGATGGCCTGGAGATCCTGGCCGCCCGTGGGCTCGCCCATCACAATGTCACGATCGACAACCTCTTCGTGGCGGAAGGGAACGGTGGGCCGCAGGTGAAGCTGCTCGGCCTCGGAACGGCGATCTTCCAGGTGCCGGACGGCCCGAATGCCCGTTTTCGCGCGCCCGAGCTGGGGCTGTCGGGGACCGGGGCGGCCGGATCGACCGCGGACTGGCGGGCCGACCTTTTCTCCTTCGGCCTGACCGCCTGCCGCGGCCTGGGCGCCACGGAGGCGCTGGACCAGGGGGAGCCGGTGGTCCAGATGCCGTTCGCCCTCAGCTTCGAGCTTGAGAACGCCGAGGGGATCCGCCGGGCCCTGGAGCACTGCCTGCGGCGGCGGCCGGAGCAGCGGCCGTCCCCGGCGGTGATCCGCGAGGCTTTCCGTCCGGCGCTCAGCGGCGGGGCGCCCGACTGGCAGGAGAAGACCAGCCCGATGCTGTTCGCGGAGACCGCGCCGGAGCCGGAGCCCGTTCCGGCGCCGGTGGTCGCGATGCCGGCGCCGGCTCCCCCGGTTCCCGTCATGCCGGAGGTCCTCAAGGTCGCCGCGGCTCCGGCCCCGGCCGCTCCGGTCACGCCCTTGGCTCCGGTCCTGACGGCGGCGCCTGCCGCTCCACCGGCTCCGGCCGCTCCGCCGGCCCCGGTGGTCTCCGCAGCGGCTCCGGCTCCGCCGGACTTCGAGCCGGAATCCGACGGCGAGCTGTTCCCGGCCATCACCGACGACATCCTGAACGCGCTGCCGGAGGACTGGCAGCCGGCCTCCAAGGCCCCGGCCGCGGACCCGGCTCGGGTCCTCCCCTTCGGCAAGGCGAAGGGGGCCTCCGCGG
>DATAHG010000225.1:0-4495 GCA_036263295.1 Thermoanaerobaculia bacterium
AGCCCCTTGCGCTCCACCTCGTCGAGGATCACCCGGTTGTAAAGCCGCTGGATCGGCACCTCCCGCCGCTGGGCGTTGCGGTAGTACAAGCGGCCGCCGCGCTCCTTCACGGCCAGCGCGTCCACCGTCGGAATCCCCAGCAGGCGCTCGGTGACCGAAAAATCGACCCGGGTCTTCTGCTGGAGCGGATCGATCTCCAGCAGCACCACGTTCTCGGGATCGCAATCCCCCACGATCACGTCGTAGAGGCAGGCCGCGTAGCCATCCTCGTCGAGCCCGTTGAAATAGGTCGTGAACCCGGCCGGGATCTCGTGGAAGCGGCGGGTGCCGCGGTCGAGCAGCCACTGGAAGGCGTAGACCGAGGGGAAGCCTTGCAGCTCGATGAGCTGCGGCAGATAGCGGCCGTCCTCCCCCTCGACCAGGGCGAAATCGATCTGGAGGAAGACCGTGTGCTTCTCGTCCCCCGGCACGGCGAGCCGGGCGGGCACCGCCCGGTCGGATTCTTCGAGGTACGCCGGAGAGATCACCACATCCACGATCTCCTCGACCGCCTGCACCAGATCGCGGGTCAGCGCCTCATCCAGAAAGACGGGCGTCTCGCAGATCCGAAAATCGATCGGATGGCCGGCCTCGGCCTCCAGGGATTGCACCTTGGCCCTGTAGGTCTCCTCGGTAAACCGGGAGTTGAACGCGCGCCGCAGCTCCGGAACCATTGCTTTTTCTAGCGCAGGAACTTGCCGTCGCGCATCACGGCCTCGTCGTCGATCCAGATATCGACGTCGCGCCCCACGCAGTCGATGTGGGTGCTCGAGATCCAGGTCTGGCCGGTGTGCTCGGCGTAAGGGTGTCCGAAGGCGAGATGGAAGCCGGGGATCTTCTCGTCCTGCAGAATGTTGCCGCAGATATCCTCGACCGCCAGGTTGGTGCCGATCGCGAACTCGCCGACCCGGTCGCTGTTCTCGTCGGTCGAGGTGTAGCGCCGGAAATCCTCCAGCAGCTCGGGGTTGTCGCACGACAGATCGGCGATGCGGCTGTCGCGGATCTCGATCGTGAGCGGGTTCTTCTTGAGATCGCCGAACTTTCTACAGAGATAATCGCCGACCACGCCATCCACCACGAAACGGCCGTTGACGTTGGCCGGCGAGGTGAAGATCTCGCCGCCGGGCAGATTCCCCCACTTTTCCGTCGTGATGATGCCGCTCGTCTTCAGCCACTTGAGCGTGGGCGAGAACTCGCCGACCAGATCCGTGCCGGCTTTCGAGACGATCCGGATGGTGCGCGCCGCCCGCGCCTTGGCGATCAGCCACGAGCTCAGGTCGTCGATCTCCAGGAAGTCGGCGCACATCCCCTCTTTCATGATCTGAGGGCTGATGTTCACCATGTGACCGTGGCGGATCTTCTGGCGGTTCACCACGTCCGTCATGGCGATGCGCGAGCCCAGCTCGCCGCGCTGCGCCTGGGCCGCGAACACGCTCACCTGCGACTTCGCGAGGTCTTCGAGGATCGGCTCCGGCATGGCCGTGAGCGGCCGCGGCGCGTAGTCCTCCATGACGAAAAACCCGTAAGGCGAGCCGACCTCTTCGATCTCCTGCACGAGGGCGCGGGCGATCTCGACGGTTTCGAGGTCGGTGATCACGGTGATCCGTTCCTGGGGCTGCAACCGCAGGCAGGTGCGGATGGCGTTGCGCGCCCCGGGGACGAAGTCCGGGTTGACGGCAGCGGTGACGGGGGGCTTGGTGGAGACTTCAGCCACGGGGCTCTCCTTGCGGAAGGTCGAGACCCGCATGGGTCTCTTCGACGATGTAGTCCACCACGGTCTTGAGGTCGTTGGACTGGTTCCAGACTTCGAGCTGGCGGTCCGCGCCGGTGCCGTGATCGAGAATATGTTGGACGTAGCCGATCTCCTCCCGGCTCCCGAGCTCGTCCACGACGTCGTCCACGAAATCCAGCAGCTCGTGGATGAGATCGGCGCAGGGCACCTCCTCCTGCTTGCCGAAATCGATCAGCTTGCCGGTGATGCCATAGCGCGCGGCGCGCCACTTGTTCTCGTTGAGCAGCAGCCGCCGATAGAGCCGGAATCCGAGATTCTTGCTGAGCAGCTTGTAGAGCTTCGCCGTGACCGCCTGGATCAGCGCCGCCAGGGCGATGGTCTCGTCCACCCGCATCGGCACGTCACAGATGCGAAACTCCAGCGTGTTGAAGAACGGGTGCATGCGGATGTCCCACCAGATCTTCTTGCCGTTGTCGATGCACCGCGTCTTGACCAGCAGCTTGATGTAGTTCTCGTATTCCGAGAGGCTCTGGAAGTGATCCGGGATGCCGGTGCGCGGGAAGCGATCGAAGATCTTGCTGCGATAGGACTTGAAGCCGGTATTGCGGCCCTGCCAGAACGGCGAGTTGGTCGACAGGGCGAAAATGTGCGGCAGGAAATAGCGCACCGCATTCATGACGTGGATCGCCCGCTCCTTGTCGTCGATGCCGACGTGCACGTGGAGGCCGAAGATCAGGTTGGCCCGCGCGATCTGCTGGAGGTCCTCGACGATCTCCTTGTAGCGCGGATTGACCGTGATCTTCTGGTCCTGCCAGTGCGAGAAGGGGTGAGTCCCCGCCGCGGCGATGGTCAGCTTCTTGCGCCGCGCCAGCTTCGCCAGGCTGGTCCGCAAGGAGAGGACCTCCTTGCGGGCGTCCTTGACGTCGGTGCAGATGCGGGTGCCGAGCTCGATCACCGACTGGTGGAGCTCGGGCTTGAGCTGATCGCCGAGCTGATGGTCCTCGTCGTTCAGCAGATGATGGATGTGGGAGCGGAGACCGCGCGTCTTGGGATCGATGAGCTGGAACTCTTCCTCGATCCCGATCGTGAACAGCTTGGCTTCCATGGCTCTCTCCCCCGGCCCTCGCGTGGACTTCAGCGGATGTCCGCCGCGGAATTGCGGATGAACTCGCCCCAAGTCAGGTTGTTGCGGCCCGCGACAAAAGACTGTGCCTTGCGGATCGCCATGTTCGCCGCCGCCTCCACCACCCAGGCGAAGTTGTCTTCCCCGATCGAGTTGACGTCCGCGTCGGGGGCCGGGTTGCAGAAATCGATTGCATAAGGGATGCCGTCGCGCACCGCGAACTCGACCGTGTTGAAGTCGTACCCCAGGCCGCGGTTGAGCGCCAGCACCCCCTCGTGGACCTTGTCGAGCAGGGCCTGCTGCACCGGCGGGCCGTTGCGCACATAGCGCAGGTGGAACGGCTGTCGGGGGTCGTACTGCATGATTCGCACGTCGCGGCAATCGATCGAGTAGCAGCGGAAATACTCGGTGAAGATGATCTCTTCCTGGAGCATCATCACGAGCTGGCCGGTCTGGTTGTAGGTCTCGAAAAACTGCTCGCGGTTCTCCAGGCGGTAGACGTTCTTCCAGCCGCCCCCGGCGAAAGGCTTGAAGTAGGCCGGGAAGCCGACATAGTTGAAGATCCCTTCCCAGTCGAGCGGATAGCCGAGGTTGCGCATGGAGCGCTCATTGGTGTCGGGCGGATGCTGATTCGACGGCAAGAGGACCGTCTTCGGCACGGCCACGCCGATCTTGGTCGCCAGACAGTTGTTGAAGAACTTCTCGTCGGCGCTCCACCAGAACGGGTTGTTGAGCACCGCCGTGCCGTTCAGGGCGGCGTTCTTGAGATAGGCGCGGTAAAACGGAATGTCCTGCGAGATGCGGTCGATGATGACGGCGTACTCGGTCGGCTCGCCCTGCATCAGCTTCTCGATGCTGACCGGCTCCGCGGTGATCCCGTCGACGTTCTTCGCATTGACCCGGTCGATGAAGGCCCAGGGGAACGTGTCCTCCTGGCCGAATAGAATCCCGATCTTCTTCACGGTTCAGCTCCTCCCGATCTGGGATAGATAAATAGGGAACGTCTCGTTCCAGGCCGGCCAGTCGTGGACGGCGCCCGGGCGCACGTCGAGCCAGTGGGAGATCCCCTTTGCGTGGAGAATGCGCGAGAGGTGCTCGTTGGCCCCGCGGCAGATATCCCACTCCCCTGTGCTGAGCACGATTCCCATGTGGCGGATCCGGTCGAGGTACCAGGAATCCTGGAGGCCAGGCAGGTAGTCGACCGGGTTGTTGTAGAAAACGTTGTCGTCGTAATAGCCGTCGAGGAACGAGCGGACGTCGAAGGCCCCGCCGAGGCTGATCAGATGGCCTACCTTGTCGGGGTGGCGGAAGGCGAGGTTCGCCGAGTGGTAGCCGCCAAAGCTGGCGCCGGCCACGGCGACGCGGTCCGATCCGGTCTCCCAGCGGGCGCGCTCCACGACCTCGTCGAGGATCACCCGCTCGTAGGCCATGTGAGTCTTCACCCGGTCGGCCGGATGGATCGACTCGTTGTACCAGCTCGCCTCGTCGATGGCGTCCGGGCAGTAGATCTTGATCCGCCCCGCCTCGACGAGAGGCCGGGCCGCCCCGATCAGCCCGAAGTCCTTGTTCTGGTAATAACGACCCCGGGACGTCGGGAAGGC
>DATAHG010000226.1:0-6121 GCA_036263295.1 Thermoanaerobaculia bacterium
GAGCACTACCGGCTGGACGACCGCGGCGCCGTGGCCCCCGGCCGCCGCGCCGACCTGATGGTCTTCGCGGACCTCGCCGCGCCGCGCGCCGAGCTGGTCTTCCGGGGCGGCGAGCTGGTCGCGCAGGACGGCGAGATGCGCCTCCCCCGTCCCGCGGCCGCCCGGGCCGACCTGCCGCGGACGGTGCGGATCGACCCCTCCCGCCTCGACTTCGCCATCCCGGTCCGCGGGCGCAAGGTGCGGGTGATCGGGATCGTGCCCGACCAGCTCCTGACCGAGAGCCTGGTCCTGGAGCCGGCGGTCCGCGACGGGCTGGCGGTGGCGGATCCCGGCCGCGATCTCCTCAAGATGGCGGTGGTCGAGCGCCACCACGCCTCGGGGCAGCTGGGGCTCGGGTTCGTGCGCGGCCTGGGCCTGGAGCGCGGCGCCCTCGCCGGCACCGTGGCCCACGACCACCACAACCTCGTAGTGATCGGCGCCGACGACCAATCCATGGAGACCGCGGCCCGGGCCGTGGCGGAGGCCGGAGGCGGACAGGCGGTGGCCCTGGGCTCCGCGGTGCTCGCCCTGCTCCCCCTGCCGATCGCGGGGTTGATGTCCGACCGTCCGATCGAGGAGGTGCGGGACCAGGCCCGCGCCCTCCTCGACGCCGCCCGCCAACTCGGGGCCCGCCTGCGCGAGCCCTTCATGGCGATGAGCTTCCTCGCCCTGGAGGTGATCCCGGCGTTGAAGCTGACGGATCAGGGGCTGGTGGATGTGGAGAAGTTCGAGGTGGTGCCGCTGTTTGTGGAGTAGGGGATAGGCGCCTTTGAGCCTTGGGAGGGCGGTGGCGCCCTCTCCCGCGAAGCGGGGGAGGGTCGGGGAGGGGGCCGGTGCGCCCGCGGGGATGGTTGGCGGTGGGCCCCGCCGCGGCCCGGGGCTGAACCCCCGGGCTACAAACGTGTCGCCCCTGGCGGGGCGAGTTGTCTCATACTCCGCGCCGACAGCGAACTTGCGAGAACGCCCGCCCCGGAGGGGCGAAACGTATGTAGCCCGGGGGTTTAGCCCCGGGCCGGCTTCGGGTCCTTTCCCCCCTACGCCGCCGCCACCCACTGCCCGCCGCGCCGGGGCGCCTTCGGCATCACCACCCAGAGGATGAGGTACGCGATCGTGCCGGGGAAGCCCGCCGACAGGATCGACAGCAGGACATATGCGACTCGCACCATCGTCGGGCTCCAGTCCAGCCAGTCGGCCAGGCCGCCGCAGACTCCGGCGATCATGCGATGGTTTCTCGAACGGTAGAGTGCCATTTTCGTTTTCACCTCCTGAGGGCCGGGCCCTCTCACTCTCTTCACTACGAGAGCCGGCCCCAGGTGTTTCGGCGCTCAGCCCTCTGCCGCCACGTCGGCTGCAAGATCCCGGCCGGCCCCGTGGCGGGCGGCCGAGACCGCGGCGGTGAACAGGCCGCAGACCAGCCCGAACGTCACGATCCCCACCAGCGTGATCCAGCCGCTGTTGTCTTCCGGCCGCAGCAGGCTCATCAGCGGCGTGCCGAGGTCGAAGGGGGAGCCGGGGTTGTCCTTGGCGGTCTTCAGGGCTTCGAGGAGGGCCGTGATGAGCGCCGCCGCGGCGATGCCCACGCCGGTCCCGGCCAGGGCCCGGACGGCGAGCTGGGCCGCCGACAGCGGCTGGCGGTTGTGCGGCTCCTCGACCCGGAACTCCGGCTCGCGCGCCGTGAACGGCACGAAACGGGAGAGCATGATCATCCCCGGGATCCCGAACGCCAGGGTGGACCAGAAGAACGTCTCCCAGCCCACGGCGTAGACCGCGAAGCCGCAGATCGGACCCGCCACGATGCGCGGCAGGCCGAAGAGGCTGGAGAACAGGGCGTACTGGGTGGCCGAGAACCGCTTCTGCGTCATCCGCAAGAGGAGCACCGAGAAGGCGCCGCTGCCCAGGCCCGACGAAAGGGTTTCGAAACCGATCGCCGCCCACATCAGCGGCCGGTTCACCCCGTGCTGCATGGCGAGCAGGGCGTAGCCGATGTTCGAGAAGATCTGCAGGAAGCCGAAGATCCACAGCGACCGCCCGAGCCCCAGCGGCTGGGTGAGGATGCCGCCGACCGCGGTGCCGATCAGGCTGCCGAAAAACGCGATCGTCGACAGCGCGATGCCGCGGTCGTCGGCGTTGTAACCCATGTCGATCAGGAAGGGACGCTGCAGAGTCTGCGCAAGGTTGTCGGCCAGTTTATAAAGCAGGACAAACGAAAGGATTTCGAGCGCCCGGTGGCGCGAGAGAAAACCGAGGAAGGGGTACCAGACCGCCTCCTTGAGCGTGGTCGGGGAGGCGGCCACGTCTTCCGGCTCCGGCGCGAACCAGGTGATCACGATCATCGGCAGATACATGCAGGCGAGCATCACGCAGACCGCCGGCCACCCCCAGCGCCCGGCGAGCGAGATGGCGATGCCGCCGGCGAGCGTCATGGCGCCGCGGTAGATGCCGTTGCGCGCCCCCACCGCCACCGCCTGCTCCTCGGGGCGCAGCACGTCCACGGCGTAGGCGTCGATCGCGATGTCCTGGCTGGCCGCCGCGAAGGCGATGGCGAGGGCGAGCGCCGCCACCACCCAGGGGGTGTCCGGGTGGTTGCCCACCCCGGCGAGGGCCAGGGTGAGGGCGAAGAGCGCCACCTGGGCGATCGCCGCCCAGCCGCGCCGCCGGCCGAGCCTGGGCGGCACGTAGCGGTCCATCAGAGGGGACCAGAGGAACTTGAACGTCCACGGCGCCTGCGCCAGGGTGAGCAGGCCGACGACGCGGATGTCGACCCCGATCGAGCGCATCCAGTCGGGGATGGCGATCCAGACCAGGCCGAGCGGCAGGCCGGAGGAGAACGAGAGCAGCGAGACCGCGGCGGTGCGCCAGGAGGTCAGGGCCAGGGCCAGGCTCTTCCAGGTGCCCGGCCGCTTCTTCGCGGGTAGCTGTGTTGCCAAAGAGATCCCCCCGCGGCCCTCCGGAAGAGACGAGCGGGGGCCGGCTGGGGGAGCTTACAGCGCTTCGACCTGGGAGCGCAGCCGGGTGAGGCCGCCGTGCACGTCGCCGAGCTGGGCGCGCAGCTCGTTGAGGCGCTCGCGCTCGGCCCGCACGAAGCGGGTGTAGGGGCCGATGGCGTCGTCGATGCGCCGCACGCTCCCCTCGATCTCGCGGTCGAACTGGGTGGTGAGGGCGGTCATCAGGTGCTCGCGCAGGGCCGCGATCTTCTCGCGCAGGTTCTTCTTCGCCTCGGCCCGCCGGTTGGGGATGATGAACAGCCCGAGCACCGCCACCGTGCCCGCCGCCAGGATGCCGGTGAAGTCGGCCGCGGCGGTCACCGCGATGTGGGTGATGATGGCCCCCAGGCCGATCGCCCCCAGCTCGACCAGGGCGGTGCCGGCCACCGCCACCTGGACCGACTCGGCCATGCGGTCCGCCTCCCCCTCCTGGTCGTAGCTCTCGATCGAGCGCTGGGCGATGCGGCCGACGCTTTCGAGCAGGCGGGTGCGGTCGTAGTCGAAGCTCCCCCCCACCTTGCCGACGATGCGGTCGGCGTGCTCCTGGCGCCGCCGCGACAGGTGCTCCATCACCGCCTGCCACTGCCGCAGGTCCGAGCCGACCAGCCAGTCGATGATCTCCGAGACCCGGCGCTCGATCAGTTGCGAGGTGTCGCCCACCACCTCGCGCTCGAAGTCGGCCTTCATCTTCGACTTGTTGACCAGGTCGAACACCCGGGTGAGGCGCACGGTGTCGTCGAAAAAGGCGTTGCCGCGGTTCTCGACCTCGTGGAGGACCTTGTCCACATCCGCCAGGCGGAAGCGGAACTCGCGCTGCATGTCCTCCTTGTAGAGGGCGAGCTGGCGGTCGATGTCCTCCAGGGTGGAGAAGTCCTCCTTGAGGAGCTCCAGGCGCCCCTGGGTGATGCCGAGATAGCCCTCGGCCAGGTGCTCGGCGACGCCCAGCGGGTTGAGCAGCTTGAGCCGCACCCGCTCCTGGGCGTCGAGGGTCGAGACGATATAGCGCTCCAGCTCCTCGAAGCGGCTGCGGGCCAGCAGCTCGGCGTCGTTCGACATCTTGCCGCGCAAGGCGAGCCGGGCGGCGACGGGGAAGATGTCGGGCACGAACCCGAGCAGGCTCTTGGCGCTGTCCGCCACGAAGGCGCGCACCTGCTCGACCTCCGCGGGGGTCTCGAGGATGTCGATCTTGTTGATCACCACGGCGATCTTCTTGCCCCAGTCGCGGATGCCCTGGAGGAAGGCGCGCTCGCTCTCGGTGAACGGGCGGTCGGCCGAGGTGACGAAGAGGACCATGTCGGAGCGCGGCACGAACTCCCGGGTGATCGCCTCGTGCTCGCGGTGGATGGCGTTGGTCCCCGGAGTGTCGACGATGTGGATCTCGCGCAGCAGCTCGAGCGGCGCGCTCACCTCGTCGAGGCCGGACTCGCCGACCGTGCGGGAGAGCTCGGGGCCGTGCTGGATCAGGTGGATGCGGGTGGTGGTGGGGGTGACCCCCTCTTCGAGCACCTTGTCGCCGAGCAGGGCGTTGATGAACGAGCTCTTGCCGGCGTTGAACTCGCCCGCCACCACGAGCAGGAACAGCTCGTCGAGCTGGCGGGCCGAGCGCTGCAGGGTCGCCTGGTCTTCCTCCGAGGCGTCGAAGCGCGCCAGCGCCGTCTGCAGATCGGCGATCAGCCGCCGGTCTTCGGCGAGAAGGTCGTCCTGTTTTTTGTTGAGAATTCGCCTCAGCATGTCCCCTGGCCCACCCGGCAATCACCTTATCACGGGCTTAGAACGGACCTAGCACGGGCTGTGCCAATCCCCGCTGCGGGATCGGTTTTTTTTTTGAGAAATCGGCTAGACAGCACTATATTATTAGAACCTCGATTTTGCCGCCGCAAGGGAGCAGCGTCGAGAACAAGCTGCCTTCTCAATAGAATTTACTCGGAACCCGAATGCGGGAATCGCATGGCGTCAGAACCGAGCCCGGCTGAGTTCAATCGGCTGCTGGACTACCTCAAGATCAACCGGGGCTTCGATTTTTCGGCTTACAAGGTCTCCAGCCTGATGCGCCGCATCCAGAAACGGATGCGCGACGTCGGCGTCGGCTCCTATGCGGAGTACACCGACTACCTGGAGGTCCATCCCAACGAGTTCGGACCGCTGTTCGACACGGTCCTGATCAACGTCACCAGCTTTTTCCGGGACGGCGCCTCCTGGCAGTACCTGGCCGAGCAGATCCTGCCGCGCCTCGTGGATGCGAGCGGGGAGCGCGCCATCCGGATCTGGAGCGCCGGCTGCGCCTCCGGAGAGGAGGCCTTCACCGTGGCCATCCTGCTGGCCGAGCTGGTAGGGGAGGAGGCCTTCCGCCGGCGGGTGAAGATCTACGCCACGGACGCGGACGACGGCGCCCTGGCGACGGCGCGGCAAGGGAGCTACGAGGCGCGCCAGGTCGGCGGGATTCCGCCGGAGAACCTGGAGAAGTACTTCGACGCGGTGGGGAACCGTTACGTCTTCCGGACCGACCTGCGCCGTTCGCTCATCTTCGGCCGCCACGACCTGATCCAGGACGCCGCCATCTCGCGGCTCGACCTGCTGATCTGCCGCAACACCCTGATGTACTTCAACGCCGAGGCCCAGGAGCGGATCCTGGCGCGCTTCCATTTCGCGCTCAACAAGACAGGCTATCTGTTCCTCGGCAAGGCGGAGACACTGCTCAGCTACAGCGACAGCTTCCGGCCGGTCGACTTGCGGCACCGGGTCTTCAGCCGCGCCCCCAACAGCAACCTGCGGGACCGCCTGCTGGCCCTGGCCCCGGTGGGGTCCCAGAACGACACCCAGGGGGACCCGCGCCAGCTCCGCATCCGCGAAGGGGCCTTCGAAGCCGGCCCCGTGGCCGAGCTCGCCATCGACCGCCGGGGCTATCTGGTGGCCGCCAACAACCGGGCGCGCAAGCTTTTCAATCTGGGCGTGGCGGAAGTCGGGCGCCCGTTCCAGGACCTGGAGCTGTCCTACCGCCCGGTGGAGCTGCGCTCGCATATCGAAGCGGCGCAGACCGGGCGGGCCGCCGTCGTGGTCAAGGACGTCGAGCTGCGCGGCACGGGAGGGGAGATCCGGCA
>DATAHG010000227.1:0-6258 GCA_036263295.1 Thermoanaerobaculia bacterium
GTCGAGAGCCGCTGGGTGCCGCAGTTCCGGGAGAGCTTCCGGCGCCTGACCCGCCAGGACGCGGCGGCTGCCGCGGCCCCGGCCACCCCGGCCGGCCCCGCCAGCCCGGTGCGCGATCTGCCGCTGGTCGAGGTGCCCGCCCGCAAACCGGGCGGCAACACCCTGGCGGTGGTGCTCTCCGGGGACGGCGGCTGGGCCGGGCTCGACAAGGAGATCGCCGGAGAGCTCGCCGGCCGCGGCGTCGCGGTGGTCGGGCTCAACTCCCTGCAGTACTTCTGGAAAGCTCGCACGCCGGAGGAGTCCGGACACGATCTGGAGCGCGTCCTCCGGCACTACCTGCCGGCCTGGCATCGCGACAAGATCCTGCTGATCGGCTACTCGCTGGGCGCCGACGTCCTCCCCTTCCTGGCCCGGCGTCTGCCGCCCGACCTCCTGGAGCGCACCCGTCTGATCGCCCTGCTCGGGCCGGACCGCACGGCCGACTTCGAGTTCCACCTCTCCGAATGGCTGGGGGGCGGCGAGGAGACGGGCCGGCCGGTCCTCCCCGAGCTCCGGGAGCTCGCCGGCCGGCCGATCCTCTGCGTCTACGGCAAGGGGGAGAGCGACAGCCTGTGCCCCGAGGTGAATCCGCCGCTCGGCAAGTCGATCGGCCTGGAGGGCGCGCATCACTTCGGCGGCGACTACCAGGCGGTGGCGGACCTCCTGTTGCGGGAGGCCCAGCTTGGCGCCAGCCGCTGACCGGCCGCGGCTCTCCCTGGCCCGGCTGGCCCCCTTCCTGAGCGTCCTGTTCTTCGTGCTGGCGCTCTGGCTGCTGCACGGCGAGCTGAAGAGCCTGCACTACCGGGACATCGTGCGCCACCTGGAGGGGTTGCCGGCCGCGCGGATCTGGGAGGCGCTCGGTCTCACGGTCCTCGGCTACCTGGCGCTCACCGGCTACGACACCCTGGCTTTCCGCTACATGGGCAAGCCGCTCGCCTACCCGCGGATCGCCCTCGCCTCGTTCATCGGCTACGCCTTCAGCAACAGCCTGGGGATGCCCCTGTTGACCGGGACGCCGGTGCGGGTGCGCTTCTATTCGGGCTGGGGGGTGACGGCGCTCGACCTCACGCGGGTCATGCTGTTCAGCTACGCCACCTTCTGGCTCGGCTTCCTCGCGCTTTCGGGTACGGCCTTCCTGCTCGATCCGCCGCCGCTGCCCGCCGCGCTGCATCTTTCCATGGGGCCGGCGACCTTGCGGCCGGTCGGGGTGCTTTTCCTCGGGCTGGTGCTCGCCTACGTGGGGACGACGGCCCTGCGCCGCCGGCCGGTGGTGATCCGGGGGATCGAGGTGCCGCTGCCCGGTCCGGGGATGGCGCTCACCCAGGCCGCCCTGGCGTCGATCGACTGGCTCCTGGCCTGTGCGGTGCTCTACAGCCTGCTGCCTCCGGGCACGCCGGTCACCTTCCTGCAGTTCCTGGGCGTCTTCCTCTTCGCCCAGATCGGCGGCCTGCTGAGCCACGTGCCGGCCGGTCTGGGGGTGTTCGAGACCCTGATGGTGCTGCTGCTGCCGCCGGAGGTCTCGCGCCCCGATCTGCTCGCCTCGATCGTCGCCTACCGGGCGCTCTATTACTTTCTGCCGCTCCTGGTGGCGGCGGTCTCCCTCGGCGCCCACGAGGCGCTGCGCCGGCGCGAGCAGGTCGAGCGCCTCGCCCGCTTCGTCGGCCGCCGCGCCCCCGATCTGGTGCCGCAGGTCTTCGCCCTCACCACGTTCCTGGGCGGCACCATCCTCCTGGTCTCGGGCGCCACCCCGGCGGTCCACTCGCGCCTGAGCTGGCTGCAGGACGTCCTGCCGCTGCCGGTGGTCGAGATCTCCCACTTCCTGGGCAGCCTGGCGGGAGTGGCCCTGCTCTTCCTCGCCATGGGCCTCCAGCGCCGGCTCGACGCGGCCTACCAGCTCACCGTCGCCCTGCTCGCGAGCGGCGTGGTCCTCTCCCTCGCCAAGGGGCTCGACTGGGAGGAGGCATGCCTCCTCGCCGTGATGCTGGCGAGCCTCGTGCCCTGCCGCAGCCACTTCTATCGCAAGACCGCCCTCACGGCCGAGCCGTTCACCCCCGGCTGGATGGCCGCCATCGCGGTCATCCTCCTGGGCTCGCTCTGGCTCGGACTCTTCTCCTACAAGCACGTGGACTACTCCCACGACCTGTGGTGGCACTTCACCTTCTTCGGCAACGCGCCGCGCTTCCTGCGCGCCGCGGTCGGCGCCGCGGGACTCGCCTCGGCGCTCTCCCTGGCGCGGCTGATGCGGCCGGCCCTGCCGAAGCCGTCCGGCCTGCCGGAGGAGGACCTCCGGCGCGCCGCCGAGATCGCCGCCCGGTCGCCGCGGTCCTACGCCTACCTCGTCCTCCTGCGCGACAAGCAGGTCCTCTTCAACGACAGCCGGACCTCGTTCGTCATGTTTGGGGTCGAAGGGCGGAGCTGGGTCGCCCTGGGGGACCCGGTCGGCCCCGAGCGCGAGCACCCGGAGCTGGTCTGGCGCTTCCGCGAGATGTGCGACCAGCACGCCGGCTGGACCTGCTTCTACCAGGTCAGCGAGAAGAGCCTCCACCTCTACGTGGACCTCGGCCTGACCCTGGTCAAGCTCGGCGAGGAGGCGCTGGTGCCGCTGGCCGGCTTCTCGCTCGAAGGGAGTGCCCGCAAGAAGCTGCGCCACGCCCACCGCAAGGCGGTCCAGGAGGGGTGCTCGCTGGAGGTGGTGCCGGCCGAGGGGGTCGCGGCCCTGCTCCCCGAGCTCGAGCGGATTTCCGAGGGCTGGCTGCAATCCAAGAGCACCCGGGAGAAGGGGTTTTCACTCGGCTTTTTCGACCGCCGGTACCTGAGCGCTCTGCCGGTCGCCCTGGTGCGCGACGGCCAGGGCCGGATCGTCGCCTTCGCCAACCTCTGGCCCGGCGGTAGCCGCGAGGAGCTGTCGATCGACCTGATGCGCCACACCGAGGACGCCCCGGGCAACGTAATGGACTTCCTGTTCCTGGAGCTGATGGTCTACGGCGCGCGGGAGGGCTACCGCTGGTTCAACCTGGGGATGGCGCCGCTCTCCGGGCTGGAGGCCCGCGCCCTCGCCCCGCTGTGGAGCCGGGTCGGCGCCCTGGTCTTCCGCCACGGCGAGCACTTCTACAACTTCCAGGGGCTGCGCCAGTACAAGGACAAGTACGACCCGGTCTGGGTGCCGCGCTACCTCGCCTGCCCGGGCGGGCTCGCCCTGCCCCGCGTCCTGACGGACATCGCGGCGCTCATCTCGGGAGGCCTGCGCGGCATCCTCGCCAAGTAGGCCGGCCGATTGGCAGTACAATCCCGACGTGCCTCCCGAAAAGCGAGTCTGCCTCGTCTGCTCCGAGCCGGACACGGCGGCGAGCGGCGAGCTGGTGCCGGCGGAGCTGGTGCGGACCAACCTCTCCGATCTGATCCGCGCCGACTACCCGGAGTGGGGTCCGGGCTGCTACATCTGCCCGCCGGACCTCAACCGCTACCGGGCGCGCTACGTCGAAAACCTCCTGGCCCTGGAGCGCGGCGGCCTCACCCAGCTCGAGCACGAGGTCATCGCCAGCCTGCGCGAGCAGACCCTCGTCTCAACCAACCCGGCCGAGCTCGACCGCCGGTTGACCTTGGGCGAGCGCCTGTCCGACCGCGTCGCCCGCTTCGGCGGAAGCTGGAGATTCATTCTCTCTTTCGGGGGTTTTCTCGCCGTCTGGATCGCGGTCAATTCGGTCGCCTTGCTGACGCGCCCCTTCGATCCCTATCCGTTCATCCTGCTCAACCTGATCCTCTCGTGCATCGCAGCCCTGCAGGCGCCGGTCATCATGATGAGCCAGAACCGGCAGGAGGCGAAGGACCGCCTGCGGGCGGAGAACGACTATCAGGTCAACCTCCGGGCGGAGCTGGAGATCCGGCTGATGGCCGAGCGGATCGACAACCTGGTCCAGAACCAGTGGCAGCGGCTGCTGGAGATCCAGCAGATCCAGGTGGAGCTGATCGAGGCCTTGAACCGGCGGCGCCAGGAGCCGCCGTCCGCTTGATCGTTGTTACTAAATGATGGTAGGTTGCCCGGCTCTGGAGGATGTCGTCATGAATCACGCCGCGCCCTTTGCGCTCCTGCTCTGTCTCGCCGCAGCCCCCTACCCGGTTCTCGCCCAGGATCCGCACGAGCACCATCACCATCCGGCGGAGGCCACCCCGGCCGCTCCGCAGTCTGACGCCGACCGGACCGAGGCCGCGCCGGGGCTCAAGATCCCCGACGTCTCCCTGGTGGACCAGGACGGCCGTCCGGTCCACTTCTACAGCGATCTGATCCAGGGGAGGGTGGTGGCGGTGAATTTCATCTTCACCTCCTGCACCACGATCTGCCCGCCGATGGGAGCCACCTTCGGCCAGGTCCAGAAGCTCCTCGGGGACCGCGCGGGCCGCGACGTCCGCCTGATCTCGGTGTCGGTGGATCCGGCGACCGACACGCCCGAGCGCATGAAAGCCTGGGGGCAGCGCTTCGGCGCCGGCCCCGGCTGGACCCTGGTGACCGGCAGCCGCGACGAGGTCACCCGTCTGCTCAAGGCGCTCGGCGCCTACACGCCGAGCATCAACGATCACTCGCCGCTGGTGCTGATCGGCAACGACGCCCGCGGCGACTGGACGCGGGCCTACGGCCTGGCGGCGCCGGCCAAGCTGGTCGAGCTGATCGACGCGGCGGCTCCGGCCGCCAAGGCAGCCCAGGCGGAGCCCGCCGGCTCCCCGGCGCAAAGCTACTTTGGCGATGTGCCGCTGATCGATCAGGACGGCCGCGAGCAGCGCCTGTACAGCGACCTGATGAAGGGCAAGACCGTGGTCATCGACGTGATGTTCACCGAATGCACCGGGGTCTGCCCGCTCCTCAGCCAGAAAATGGAAAAGATCCAGGCCGCGCTCGGCGACCGCGTCGGCAAGGACGTTCACCTCCTGTCGATCTCGGTGGATCCCAAGAACGACAACCCCACCCGGCTCAAGGAGTACGCCGCCCGCTATCACGCGAAGCCCGGCTGGTATTTCCTCACCGGATCGAAAGAGAACATCGACGAGGCTCTCCGCAAGCTCGGGCAGTATGTCGAGCAGCGCGAGGCGCATCAGAACCTGATCCTGATCGGCAACGACCGCACCGGCCTCTGGAAAAAGGCGATGGGCCTCGCCGATCCCGCCGAGCTGATCCCGGTGGTCGAGAGCGTGGTCAACGACAAGGGGTGAGGCGTTCTTGAAAGGGACGTCCCCGCTCGTCTAGACTCCGGGGCCGGGTTTCCGGACCCAGCCCCCCTCATGCCCTGGCCCAAGGCCTGCCGACAGGCCCTCTCCGCCGCCTTGCTTCTGGCCGCCTGCGCGCTCGGCTGCGGCAAGCCTTCCCCTGAGCCGGCCGCCCCGAGCCCGGTCTCCGAAAAGAAGGGGCCCGCGCCGGAGTGGGTCACCTTCTACAACCCGCGCCAGGCCTGGAACGGCTACACCCTCACCCTGCATCAGGCGCGCATCCCGGTCCTGCTCGACATGAACGGGCGGGTGGTCCATAGCTGGCCCGAGGCCCGGGTCAAGTCGCGGGTGAAGCTGCTGCCGGACGGCTCGATCCTGGCGATCGGTCTCGGCCGGCAGGTGGTCGAATACGACTGGGAGGGGCGCAAGACGTGGGAGTTCCGCACCCCGGGCGCCATCCCCCACCACGACATCGTCCGCCTCGCGAACGGCAACACCCTGGTCATGCTCCTGCGCGAGGGGGAGGCCACCGACACCCTGGTCGAGGTGAACCGCGCCGGCCAGGTGGTCTGGACCTGGCGCTCGATCGAGCACCTCGGCGATCTGATTCCCCCCGATCCGCCGCACCCGGACGACGTCACCCACTCCAACTCGATCCAGGAGATCCCGGACAACCCCTGGCACCGCGCCGGGGACCAGCGTTTCCGGCCGGGCAACATCCTGCTCTCGGCGCGCAACCTCAGCACGATCCTGGTCATCGACCGCCAGACCGGCGAGGTGGTCTGGACGTACCGCGACCTCGACCACCAGCACGAGGCGCTGATGAACGGCCCGGGGCTGCCCGAGCCGGGCAAGATCCAGGTCTTCAACAACCGGCTGCGAAGCTTCTCGACCGACCGCCAGACCGACGTGCTGGAGATCGATCCGCGCGACGGCACGGTGGATTGGCACTACAAGTCCCCCGGCTTCTATTCGCCGACCTCCGGCTCGCAGCAGGCGCTGCCGAACGGCAACGTCCTGATC
>DATAHG010000228.1:0-4454 GCA_036263295.1 Thermoanaerobaculia bacterium
GGACGGGGCCGCCGCCGGCTCGCCGTAGCGCTCCAGGGCCAGCTCGACGATGCGCTGGACCAGGGCGGGGTAGGGGAGCTCCGCCGCCCGGGCCGCGGTGGCGAACTCGCTGCCGCTCTCCAGGTAGCAGCTCGCGTTGACCTCGATTACGTAGATGTCTCCCGTGTCGGTCAGGCGGAGATCGACCCGCCCGTAGTCCCGCACCCGCAGGGCGCGGTAGGCGTCTACGGCGGTCTTCTGGAGGCGGGCCAGCAGCTCGTCCGGCAGATCCTCGGCCAGCTTCGTCTCGGTGCCTTTGTATTCAGGGCTGTTCTCGTCCCACTTGGCCTTCCCGCCGAGCACGTGCGGCATCCCTTCGGGCATCCCCGAGTAGTCCACCTCGATCGGCGGCAGCGCCAGGGGCTCGCGGTTGCCCAGCACGCCGACGAAGAACTCCCGCCCTTCGATGTACTCCTCGACCAGGGCGGAATCCTTGATCTCCTCGTGGATGGCGAGCACCCGCTTCATGAGGGAGGTGGCGTCGCGCACCAGCGAATCCCCCTCGATGCCGATCGAGGCGTCCGCCGCGAGCGGCTTGACGAACAGCGGCATGCGGAGCCTGCCGCCGGTCTCGAAGTCGGAGTCCTGCGAGAAGACCGCGAAGTGCGGGTAGGGGATCCCCTCGAAGGCCAGGACCTTCTTGGCGAGCCCCTTGTCCTGCCGCAGGAACAGCTCGCCGGGGCCGCCGCCGGTGTGGCGGATCTGCAGCAGGCTGAGGACGCCGGCCACGGCGACGTCGCCGCCGAGGTTGTCGCCGAAGCTCTCCAGCAGGTTGAAGACCAGATCGGGCTTGCGGGTCCGCAAGCCGTCTACCAGGACGTGGACGTCGTCGCGGACGGCGAGCACCGAGACCTGGTGGCCGTTCTCCCGCAAGGCGGCGGCCACCTGGTTCACGACCACGTCATAAGAATGGGGATCTTCGGTCTCCAGGTCCGTCAGGACGGTGATGTTCATGATGGGAGTCATCCTTTCTGTGATCTCTCGCTCCGGATACCTTGCAAACCGCGCGCCGGAGAGCGAAGGGGGCGGCACCTCTCTTGCAGAAGCCGGAGAAAGCCGCAGAAGCGGCAAAGACAACGGCGGATCCGGAAGCCGGAGGAGCCGAGAACATACAAGGAGGTCGTTCGCCATGAGCAGGCTACAGATTCGACAGGGACGCGCCACCGTCGCGGCCTTTCTGATCGTCGCGCTCTCGGCGGCGGGCTGCTCGACCAACCCGGCCACCGGGAAAGCGCAGCTCGCGCTGATCAGCGAGGATCAGGAGATCGCGATGGGGAAGGAGGCCGATCAGCAGGTCGTACAGTCGCTCGGCCTTTATCAGGACCAGGAGCTGCAGAGCTACGTCAACCGCCTGGGGCAGCGCCTCGCGAAAGAGTCGGAGCGCCCCAATCTGCCGTGGACGTTCCGCGTCGTGGACGACCCCGTCGTCAACGCGTTCGCGTTTCCCGGCGGCTATATCTATGTGACCCGCGGGCTGCTCAGCCACCTCACCTCGGAGGCCGAGCTGGTCAGCGTTCTCGGGCATGAGATCGGCCACGTCACCGGACGCCACAGCGTCGAGCAGATGAGCAAGCAGCAGCTCGCCCAGATCGGTCTGGTGGCGGGCATGATCCTCAAGCCCGAGCTGGCCAATTACGGCGACCTGGCGCAGACCGGCCTGAGCCTGGTCTTCTTGAAGTACGGCCGCGACGACGAGCGCCAGGCCGACGACCTGGGCCTCAAGTACATGGCGCGCGAGGGGTATGACCCGCGCGAGATGCCGCAGGTGTTCCAGACCCTCGGCCGGGTGAGCCAGCAACAGGGCGCCGGCCGGATTCCGGGCTGGCTGTCGACCCATCCGACGCCGGAGAACCGCGTCGGGCGCATCCAGGACACGATCGCCAAGAGCGGCCGGGACTTCTCGAACGCCACGGTGAACCGCGAGGCGTATCTGCGGTCGATCGACGACATCGTGTTCGGGCAGAATCCGCGCGAGGGGTACTTCCGCGGCAACACCTTCATCCAGCCGGAGCTGGCGTTCCAGATCCAGTTCCCGCAGGGGTGGCAGACCAGCAACCAGAAGGCGCAGGTCGGGGCGATCAGCCCCAACCAGGACGCCATCGTGGTGGTCTCGCTGGCCCGCCAGGGCTCGGCCCAGGCGGCGGCCCGCGAGTTCTTCTCGCAGCAGGGGATCCAGCAGGGGCAGGCGGTGCGCGCCGACCTGGGGGGCGTGCCGGCGGTCACCAACGTCTTCGGCGTGCAGGGCCAGAACGGCGACATCCAGGGCGTCGCCTCGTTCGCCGAGCTGGACGGCAAGGTCTACCAGATCCTCGGCTACACCATGGCGAGCAATTTCAACCGCTATGGCAACCTGCTGTCGTCGGCGATCGGCACCTTCTCGAAGGTCACCGACCGGCGGCTGCTGAACGTCGAGCCCCGGCGGGTGGACGTGGTGACGATCCCCAGCGCCATGACGCTGGAGGAGTTCAACCGCCGCTATCCCTCGACGGTCGATCTCGAGACCCTGGCGATCATCAACCAGGTGGACGGCAACAGCCGCTTCGCCGCGGGGGACGAGGTCAAGCGCGTGGTGGGTGGCGAGCCGGCCTAGGGCCGGAATCCGGGCAGCAGGCCCCGCAGCCGATCGGCCGTCCCGTGGACCCCTACGGGCCGGCCATCCAGCCGGCTGACGGGCAGCACCCCGATCAGACTGTTGGTCAGGAGGACCTCGATCGCGCGATCGAGGTCCTCTCTGTCTAGAGACCTCTCCTTGACGGACCCCGCTTCGAGCAGGCGGCGGCGGACGATCCCCGGCAGGCAGCCGTCGGACAGCGGCGGCGTGAATTTCCCATCGTGAAGGACGACGATCAGGTTGGCGCGCGCCCCCTCGACCGCATGGCCGTGCTCGTTGAGCAGCACGGTATCCCAGGCGCCCGCCGCGCGGGCCTCGTGCAGGGCCAGGACGTGGGCCTGGTAGGAGAGGCTCTTGAGGCCGGCGGTGGGGCTCGTGGACAGAAGGGCGGGGCGGTGGAGGAGCTGGACCGCGACTCCCTGGCGATAGGACTCGGCGTCCGGCGGATCGTAGGCGCGGGCGGTGATCAGCCGGGTCGGTTGCTCACCCTCGCCGCGGCTCACGGTCAGGCGCAGGCGGGCGGTGGGACGGGGGGCGTCCGCGGCCACGGCGGTCAGGGCGGCGGCGATCTCGCAGCGGGTCTCCGGGAGCTGGACACCGATCCGTTCGAGGCCGGCGAACAGGCGGTCGAGATGGCCGGGGACGTCCCAGGCCCGGCCGTCCTCCACCCGGAGAGTCTCGAACAGGCCGTCGCCGAGCAGGAAGCCGGCGTCGTTCGGAGAGATCCGGATGTCGGCGAGAGGCAGCAGGCGGCCGTCGTGGTAGGCGAGGCTCATTCTTCCCTGGCTCCGAGAGCGGTGAGGAAGGCGCGCGCCTTGACCCGGCTCTCTTCCAGCTCCGACTCGGGAGTCGAGTCGGCCACGATGCCGCAGCCGGCGTGGTAGGCGATCCGCCCGCCGGCCGCGGCGGCGGTGCGTATCGCCACGGCGAGGTCGAGGTCCCCGGACAGCGAGATCCAGCCGAAGGCGCCCATGGCGGGGCCGCGCCGCCGCGGCTCCTCGGCGGCGGCGATGGCCATGGCCTGGATCTTGGGGGCGCCGGTGATCGAGGCGGCCGGGAAGGCGGCGCGCAGCAGCTCCGGCGCCCCGCAACCGGGCTTCAGGCGGGCGCGCACAGTGGAGACGGTGTGGTGGACCGTGGGCAGGCTCACCAGGTCGGCGTGGCGGACCACCTCCACCGAGCCGGTGACGGCGACGCGGCCGAGGTCGTTGCGCACCACGTCCACGATCATGGCCAGCTCGGCGCGGTCCTTGGCGCTCTCGACCAGCTCCCGGCCAAGGGCGCGGTCGGTTTTGGGGTCCTCGCCGCGCGGCCGGGTCCCCTTGATCGGACGCGACTCCACGAGCCCGCCGCGGGCCGAGAGGAACAGCTCCGGGCTCACCGACATCACGGCCCGGCCGCGGCCGAGGTCGATCCAGGCGCCGTGACCGGCGGGGCTCGCGGCGCGCAGCCGGGCGTAGAACGGCCAGAGGCTGGCGGCCGGCAGCTCGGCTTCCAGCCGGCGGCAGAGGTTCACCTGGCAGATCTCGCCGCGGTGGACGCGCTCGACGCTCCGGCGTACCGCCGCCTGGAAGCCGGCGGCGTCGGGGAGGCTGGAGACCGGTCCGTCCGCGATCTCCGCGGTCTCCACAGAAGGGGGGAGCGCCTTGCGGCCGGCCGCCCGCAGCGTTTTCTCCGCTTCCGCCACGGCATCCTCCTCCCGCCAGGCCGCGGTGTGCTCCAGGCTCCAGGAGAGGCCGTCCCAGCACAGCGCCCGGTCGTAAAGGGCCAGGTAGAGGTCGGGCAGCCGGAGGTCGTCGGCGGG
>DATAHG010000229.1:0-2555 GCA_036263295.1 Thermoanaerobaculia bacterium
GGCTTCACGTTCCGCTCCTACGTGGACGCCGAGGCGCGCGAGCGGGCCGAGCTGTTCTACCCCCGCCAGGCGGCTCTCTACAAGGACTGGATCGGCCTGATGCAGGCCGCCTCGGCCGAGGACACGGCCGGGCACATCGCCGTGGCCGCCCGGATCAAGAGCGCCGCCAACAACGAGAAGCGCGCCCTGGGGCGGGCCGAGGCGATCCGCCGTGGCGGCCTGCTCGCCCGCAAGCGGCAGGACGAGCAGAAGGTCCTCGCCTGGGCCGACAGCCGCCCCGAGCACCGGGCCGCCGCCGAGGCGTACCGCGAGCTGACCCGGCTGACCGAAGAGAGGCTCAAGACCTGGGACCGCGACTTTCTCCTCGGCGAGGCCAAGAACGGCGCCAAGCCCCTGGAGGTCGCCCTCAGTCTCACCCGCTGGGCGACGGAGAGGGCCAAGCCCGACCTGGAGCGCGATCCGGCCTACATGGACCGCAACCGCGACAAGGCGGCCGAGAGCCTCCGCAACGCCCAGAAGCAGATGTACCCGCCGGCCGAGGAGGCCCTGCTGGCCGACACCCTGACCCGCTTCGCCGCCCTGCCGGAGGGGAGCCGCGTCCCCGCCGTCGAGCGGCTGCTCGGCGGGGAGCGCGCCCCCGCGGCGATCCGCGCCCGGGCCCACGAGGTGCTGTCCCGCACCCGGGTCACGGACGCCGAGGAGCGGGCGAAGATGTTCGGCGAGTCCGCCGAGCAGCTCCGGGCCCGCCGGGACCCCCTGCTCGACCTCGCCTTCGGGCTCCAGGAGGAGCTGATCGCGCTCCAGGAGCGCAACGAGCGTCACCAGGGCGCCGTCTCCCGCCTGCGTCCGGTCTGGCGCCGGGCGGTCCGCGCCCAGGCCGGCCGGCCGATCGATCCGGACGGCAACGCCACCCTCCGGGTCTCCTTCGCCCACGTCAAAGGCTACAGCCCGCGCGACGCCGTCTGGATGGAGCCGCGGACCACGGTGGCCGGCATGGCCGCCAAGAGCACCGGCGAGGCCCCCTTCGACGCGCCGGACGACCTGCTCGCCGCCGCCCCGGCCGCTCCGAAGAGCCGCTGGGCCGCCCCCAAGCTCGGCGACGTGCCGGTCAACTTCCTGACCGACGGCGACACCGCCGGGGGCAGCTCGGGCAGCCCGGTCCTCAACGGCCGCGGCGAGCTGGTCGGCGTAAACTTCGACCGGGTCTGGGAGAACGTCGGCAGCGACTTCGGTTATGACCCCAAAATCGCCAGAAACGTCAATGCCGATGTGCGTTACCTGCTATGGCTGCTCGAAACCGAGCACGGCGCGGCGGCCGCCCCGCTGCTGCGCGAGCTCGGGATCGAGCCGGCGCGATGAACCCTCCAGGGGGGCGGTCCGCCCCCCCATTGACTCCCGCCTCCCGCCTGCCTCAGACTCGGGTGTAACGAAGTCTACCCTTCGCCGCCTGAATTGATGGCCTACACGCCATTTACTGCACTTGCCCCGCCTGCGGGGCGGGAGGACCCAATGAAGACCAACAGAATTTTGCGCAAAGTCTTATCTGTTTCCGCTCTGCTTCTCGCCTTCGGCGCCGCCGCGCACGCGCAGGCGACTCGCACCTGGGTTTCCGGTGTCGGCGACGACGCCAACCCGTGCAGCCGCACCGCGCCCTGCAAGACCTTCGCGGGCGCCATCTCGAAGACCGCGGCCGGCGGCACGATCAGCGTGCTCGATCCGGGCGGCTTCGGCGCGGTGACAATCACCAAGTCGATTACGATCGAAGGGGATGGAACTCTCGCCAGCATTCTCGGTGCCGGCACCAACGGCGTCGTCGTCAACGCCGCGTCTACCGACACGGTCATCCTGCGCAACCTGATCATCGAAGGCGCGGGCACCGGGGTCAACGGCATCCGCTTCATCAACGGCCTTGCGCTCTATGTCCAGAACTGCACCATCAACCGGTTCACGCAGAAGGGCATCGACTTCGAGCCCACCACGGCCGGCCTGCTCTTCGTGAAGGACACCGTCATCCGCAACAACAATTTCGGCTCTGGCGGTGGCATCTTCATCAAGCCGGCCGCGGGCATCTCGTCCGCGGCCTCCCTGGACAACGTCAATCTCGATCGCAATCTGTTCGGTTTGCGCGTCGAGGGCAACTCCCGGGCGACCATCAAGAACTCCTTCATCTCGGGCAACTCGAACGAGGGCATCCTCGCCTTCACCTCGACCGGCCTGCAGCCGGTCATCAACGTCGTGGACACGATCGTGACGATGAACGGCAACGGCATCAAGGCGGATGGCACTGGTACCATCGTCCGCGTCGGCGGCTCCAGCATTCTCAACAACAACAATGCCGGTCTGACTGTCAATCTCGGCCAGCTTCTCACGTTCGGCGACAACAACCTCGCCGGAAACAATCCGGACGGCGCGTTCACACCGGGGTCCCTCGGCAAGGACTGAGGACATCCCTGGCGGCGGCTCCGCCCGGGGCCGCCGCTCTCGCCCCCTACTCCCTCCGCAACGCCCGCAGGAATCTCTCCCGAATCTCTGGAAAGCGCGCCTGGTAGTCCTCG
>DATAHG010000230.1:0-3091 GCA_036263295.1 Thermoanaerobaculia bacterium
GCCGCGGTCTGCGCTGCGGTAGACGGCGAGGCTGCCGAAAGTCTCCAGGCCGAGCAGGACGGTCCCCTCGCTGCTCACCGCGAGGGCGGTCAGGACGAAGGACTCCGGCAGGCCGGCGCTCAGGAGCCGCCAGGTCCGGCCGCCGTCGGTGGTCCGGTACAGACCGTCGCCGATGCCGGAGAAGGCGAAAGAGACATAGGCGACCGCGGGATCGAGCGGGTCGAGGGCGAGGAAGCGCGGCTGCAGATCCAGGGGTGAGCCCGCCGCCCCGGTGTTGAAGAACAGCTCGAAGGTCTGGCCGGTGTCCCGGCTGCGCTGGATCTCGCGGAAGTTGAGGAGGTAGACGGTGCGCGCGTCGTGGAGATCGGCCTGGAGGACGATCCCCAAGACCGCGCGGGCGCGGTTGCGGCGGACCCAGGTGCGGCCGCCGTCGGCGGTCGTCCAGAGACCGAAGCCGCTGGGGGCGGTGACCATGACGTACATGCGCCGCGGATCCGCCGGGGAGATCGTCACCGAGGTGGCGCCGTAGCCCCGCGGCAGATTGGCCTGGACGCGCTCCCAGGTCGTCCCCCTGTCGCGGGTCCGGTAGAGCCCGCCGAAGGCCGCCGCCCAGGCGACGTTTGGGTCCCGCGGGTCGGCCGCGAGGGCGCGGACTCCGCGCAGCGACGACGGCTCCCAGGTCCGGCCGTCGTTGAGGCTGCGGTAGAGGAAGACGCCGTCGGACGCGAACACCAGCCGGCCGAGCGCGGGATGCACCACGATCCAATTGATCACGGGGATCCGGAGCCCCTCCCCGAAGGAGCGCCAGGAGCGGCCACCGTCGCCGCTGCGGGCGATGCCGCCGCCGAAGAGGCCGGCGAAGACGCGGTCCGGGCGCGAGGGATCGGAGGCCAGGGAGAGGATCTCTCCCTGGCCGTGCCCGGCGGGGCCGAGCTGAGTCCAGCGCGAGCTGGCCGCCCGCGCTGGAAGAGCTGCACACAGGGACAATGCCAGGAGTAGAAGTGGCAGCGATCTTTTCATCTCGGCTCACCCATCCATCTCGGCTCATCTACGGCAGGAAGCGATACTCCATCAGGCCGGCCCCGGCGGTGCCACCCAGGAGGCGGGTGGGATCGTTGGGGTCGAAAAGCAGGACCGGGACGATGCGGTTGATGAGGCCCTGGCTGAGGAGCATGCGGCCGGCCGGTCCGGCGCCGATCATCAGGCGCACCGGGCCCTGGTCCCCCTGGTAGACGATCGTATTGCGGTCCAGGGGATCAATGGCCAGCGCGATCGGCCGGTTGGTGGCCGGCAGCCGCTTGCCGAGGGAGGTCCAGGTCAGGCCGTCGTTGAAGCTGCGGTAGAGGGTGCCGTCGCCACGGTAGACGTAGACGATGCCGGGGTCGTTCGGGGAGACGGCCAGGGTGAAGAGCAGGGTCTGCGAGGTGCCGCCGTAATCGAGCGTCTCGGTCCAGGTGTCGCCGTGGTCGGTGCTGCGGTAGACGCCGAGCGGCGAGAGGGCGAGGACCAGCCCCGGATCATCCGCCTGGGTCTCCACGCTGTAATAGGCGCCCGGCACCCCGACCTTCTCCCAGGTCTGCCCGCCGTCGCGCGAGCGGAAGATCCCCGCCCATTCGTTGAGGCCGGCGTTGTTGATCTCGGTGGAGAGGAAGACGGTCTGGGGATCGGTCGGATCGACGGCGATGCCGGTCACGTCGAGGGCTATTCTCTGGCCGGCCTCGAACACCGCCGGGTAGGGCAGGGCGGTCCAGGTGTCGCCGCCATCGGTGGTCTTCCAGACGACGTGGGGATGAAGGCCGCCCCCGAAGCGGGCTCCCGCGTAGACCGTCCGCGGATCGGTCGGATCAGCGTAAAGGACGATGACCGCGGCGTCCCCGGTGTCCAGCGAGCTCGTCCAGGTGGCGCCGTTGTCGAGGCTGCGCAGCACGTCGTCGAACAGGGGGGCGATGAACAGGGCGCCGGTGCGGGTCACCTCCACCGCCAGAATCGCGGTGTTGACCAGGCCCCGGTCGGAAAGCTCCCAGCTCTCCCCGCGGTCCTCGCTCCGGTAGATCCGGAACACCCCTTCGACCTGGACGCCCAGGAGAACGGTGCCGTCGCTGGCCACGGCGAGGGCGGTCGCGTCGAAGCGCGCTTCGCCAATCCCCAGCCTCGGCGCCAGGTCGACCCAGGTGCGGCCGGCGTCGGTCGTGCGATAGACGGCGGGGGTGCCGGTCGAGGACTGTGGGATCACGACGTAGAACGTCGAGGCGTCGCTCGGGTCGGCGACCAGGGTCCGCGGCTGCGCGAGGTTGAAGAAGGGCTCGAAGGTCTGGCCGGCGTCACGGCTGCGCCGGATCTCGCCGGGGCTCTGGACGTAGACGGTCCGCGCCTCGTGCAGGTCGGCGTAGACGAAGAAGTTGCGCGCCCGGCTTCGCCGCACCCAGGTGCGGCCGCCGTTCTCCGAGACCCAGAAGCCGAAGCCGCTGGGGCCGGTGATGCCCGCGTAGAGGCGCCGCGGATCGACCGGGGAGATGGCGAGCGTGCTGACGCCGTAGCCGGCGGGAAGGCCGCCCTGGATGCGCTCCCAGGTGGTCCCCATGTCGCGGCTGCGGTAGAGGCCGGAGGTCGTCCCGGCCCAGACCACGTCGGGGTCGCGCGGATCGGGCACGACGGTGCGGACCTCGCGTAGCGGGATCAGGGTCCAGGTCCGGCCGTTGTTGAGACTGCGGTGGAGGAGGGTGTTGTCGGTGAGGACGTAGATCAACCGGCTGAGGGCGGGATGGACGGCGATCGTGTCCACCCGGGCGGTCGCCAGACCTTCCCCGAAGGAGCGCCAGGTATGGCCGCCGTCGTCGCTGCGGGCGATCCCGCCCTCGTGCAGGCCGGCGAAGGCGCGTTGGGGGTTGGAGGGGTCGAATTCCAGGGTGAGGATCTGCCCGAGCCCGCGATGCTCGGGGCCGAGTTGCCGCCAGCGTCCATTGGCCGCCTGCGCGGGGAGGGTAGAGACCAGGACCAGCACCAGGAAGAGGAGCGCATGCTTGGGATTTCTCATGTCATAGAAGCATATCCAGAGTTGCTGTTGCCAAGCAAGAGGGAAGGCGAACCTCCT
>DATAHG010000231.1:0-4314 GCA_036263295.1 Thermoanaerobaculia bacterium
CTTGACGACCAGCTCCACGTTCGCCGGGTTGAAGAACCAGAAATAGCCGGTGTCGGCGGTCAGCGAGATCGCCCGCCCGGTCCCCTGGGCGCCCGTGGAGGTCGTCCAGGCCACCTCGACCTGGAACCGCCCCTCGTTGAGACAGAGCCGGGTGGCGCTCGGCACGCAGTTGCCGGCCGGCGCGGCCGGCAGGGTGGTCGCCGTCGCCGTGTTCGAGTAGGCGGACGACCCCGCCGAGTTGGCCGACCGCACCCGGAAGCCGTAAGAGGTCGAGGGCGCCAGCCCCGAGATCACCGTGCTGGAGACGTTCGCCGCCACGGTCGAGGCCTCCCCGAAGGCACCGGAGCCGGTCCGCAGCTCCACCCGGAAAGAGTCCTCGTTGCTCGAATTGTCCTGCCAGGCGAGGGAGACCTGCTCGCTCGACTGCGCCGTCGCCACCAGGTTCGAGGGGGCGGCGGGCGGGGACGGCGGCGGCGGCGTCACCCCCGGGCGCCAGCCGAGTTGGATCACCTCGAAGTCGCTGGCCTTGAGGCTCGAAAAGGCGGGGTTCAGGACGTCGTTGTTCCAGCCCGGGTTGTAGGCCCCCGAGATGAACATGTCGCTGCCGTTGTCGGCCACGATCAGGCCGTAGGTCTTCATGGCCTGGAAGATCTTGCGGACCTCCGGCGAATAGCCCGAGATGTCCTTGCCCGCCTTGAGCCGCAGCCGCATGCCCATCGGCGGCGCGCCGCTGGTGCTGTCGGTCTCGTGGGAGGCCGGGTAGACGTAGCCGTCGGTCCCCCGTACCGTGAAGCGGAAGGCGTGCTGGATCGGGGCCGTGCCTATCGCCTCGTCGAAGCGCACCAGGCCGGGCAGGATGGCGAGCCCGGCGGCATCGGCGCTGGTCCAGCCTTCGGGCCGGCGGAGGTTCGCGTCGAGCGGAAAGACCGCCCCCGAGTCCGCCTCCCAGCGGCCCTGCGCCGCGTTCCAGTGGGTGTGGTACAGCTCGTAGAGAACGCGGTTGTCGCGGTCCACGATCAACATGTGGCGGTCGCCGCCGGTCGCGTCGCCGGCGGCTCCCCCCTCGATCCACTTGGGCTGGGTCTTGGCCTCCTCCGGGATCGGATACCCCAACGGCCGGCCTGGCGCCCCGCGGTCGCTCTCGCTCTCGAAGTCTCCGAAGAAGACCTGCACCAGCGGCTGCGTCCCCGGCACCACGATGTAGACCATGCCGTAGATGTCGGGGAAGGTATCGGCGTCGCCGCCGAAGTCCGGGTGCAGGCCGCGGGTCGGACCGATAAATTGGATGTAGTCAGCGCTGTTGGGATCGACCGGGGCGCCGCTGATGTCGGTGTTCCACCAGTTGTCGGAGGGAAACAGCGGCAGCGGCCCGGGCAGGGCGCCGCCCGGCTCCTGGGCGGCGAGGGGCAACGAGAGGGAGGCCAGAAGGAGCGCGCCCAGCGCCAGTCCCCGCCGCCCCGGTCCGAGGGTCGTCTGGAAGATATTCATGGTTGCCAATGAGCTTACCAGATCCGACCTGATCCGGCGCATGGTAGGATTCGGGTACTCTTTTGAAGCCTTTCGCGGTTCCTTTTCAGACGACAGGAGGTTCTCGATGCCCCTTCGGAAGACTCCCCATCTTCTCCTCAGTCTCTGCCTGTGCCTGGCGCTGGCGGCCGTCCCGGCGTTCGCGGCCGAGACCGGCTCGATGTCCGGCGTGGTGCGCGACGGCAGCGGCACGCCGCTGCCCGGCGTCGCCGTCAACATGAGCGGACCGGCCCTGCCGGCCGGCCGGTCCATGGTCACCGGCCCCGACGGCGCCTTCCACTTCGAGCGCATCCCGCCGGGCACCTACAACATCCAGGCGGACCTCACCGGCCTCGGCAACGTGCAGCGCGAGGTCGTGGTCGCCCTCGACCGCGACACCCAGGTCGAGATCATGCTCAACCCGACCGTCTCCGACCAGATCACCGTCGAGGCGGTGATCCCGGCCCTCGACCTCAAGTCCAGCGAGGTGCAGGTCAACTACACCGACACCTTCATCGAGGATCTGCCGATCCCGCGCACCTACAAGGGGATCCTTCAGCTCGCCCCGGGCGTCAGCGAAAACGACCGCCTCGCCCCCAACGCCGGCGGCGCCCGCATGGACAACACCTTCCTCCTCGACGGCATCAACATCACCAACCCGCACTTCGGCGACATCCTGCCGAACCTGGCCGGGATCGACGTCGCCGAGGTCAGCATCAAGCGCGGCGGCATCACCGCCGAGTTCGGCCGCACCGGCGGCATGGTGGTGAACGCCATCACCAAGTCGGGCACCAACCAGCTCAAGGGGGAGGCCCGCTTCGAGTACCAGCCCGGCGACTGGGTCTCCGACAGCGTGAACCCGGCGATCCAGAACATCCCGGACCGCCTCGGACCGGCGGTCTCCCTCGGCGGCCCGATCCTGCAGGACCGGCTCTGGTTCTACGGCTCGGCGAGCTTCCCGTCGCAGGAGACCACCGACCGCCGCAACAACCTCGGCCTGGTGCCGGACAGCAAGCTCAGCACCGACGAGTTCTTCGGCAAGCTGACCTCGAACCCGACGCAGGACCAGCTCCTCTCGCTCGGCGTGCGCTCGCGCGAGACCACCGACAAGAACGCCGGCATCGACTCCAACTTCCACCCCACCACGGCGCGCAACGACTCGACCGACTACCTGCTCGGCACCTTCGACTGGACCTGGACCTTCACCTCGCGCAGCCTGTTCGACCTCAAGCTCAACCACAACGAGGAGGAGAACGGCACCGAGCCGATCACCAGTCTCGGTTACCGGCCGGCCTTCAACGCCGCCCGGCCCGACCTGGTGGGGCGCTTCACCACCACGTCGGACATCCTGGTCGGCGGCGCCACCGGCCCCGGCCAGATCGTCGGCGGCACCGACCTCGCGATCAACAACGACGACTTCAAGCGCGACGAGGCGCGGCTCACCTACCAGACCTTCCAGGAGTGGCTGGGCTGGACCCACGACGTGCGGGCCGGCGTGACCTACGACCAGAACGAGGAGCGCCTGGCGCGCCAGGCGAACGGTTGGGGCGTCATCACCTGGGACCCCACCAGCCGGCGCTTCACCGCCTCCTACGTCTCCCAGCAGCCGCCCCACACCGGCCGCGGCAAGGCCTACGGCGCCTTCGTGCAGGACCAGGTCTCCTTCGGCGACCGCCTGACGGTCATGGCCGGCGTCCTGGTCAACAAGGACGAGTACTACGGCGAGGCCCTGGGCAGCACGCCGGGCACCAAGCGCAAGGTGAAGATCCTCACCTTCGATCTGGACCAGCAGATCCAGCCCCGTCTCGGCATCACCTACATCCCGAGCCGGCAGCGCAGCGACAAGCTCTTCTTCAACTACGGCCGCTACTACAACACCGAGAACAAGTCCCTGGTGCGCGCCGCCTCGCCGACCCGCATCTTCACCACCCGGGCCACCTTCGACGCCAACGGCGTCCTGCTCTCCGAGGTGCCGGCGGCCAACACCCAGAACAAGCGGATCGATCCGGGCATCGACCCGCAGTACACCGACGAGTACATCGCCGGCTACGGCCGGCCGCTCAGCCGCGCCTGGACGGCCGAGCTCTGGGGCCTCTACCGCGAGGTCGGCGACATCATGGAGGACGTGAGCGCCGACGGCCTCGGCAACGGCCCCTTCCACGTCTCGCAGCTCCCCGACGCCTACCGCAAGTACAAGGCGGTCACCCTGCAGCTCGACCGCCGGCCGGTCGACGACAACCTCCTCCACTTGGCGGTGAGCGCCAGCTACACCTGGAGCCGGCTGACCGGCAACTGGGACATCGACTTCGGCGGCAACTCGCCGTTCTACAACTCGTCGTTCATCCAGGACGGCCCGGGCGTGCTGATCACCGACAACCGCGACGGCCTGCTGCGCGGCGACCGCACCCACGTCGCCAAGCTGTTCGCCACCATCGAGCCGTTCGAGCGTTTCCGCACCGGCACCTACATCCGGTTCCAGAGCGGCGGCGCTTGGGAGGCCCGCGCGCTGCCCGATCCGAACGTCTCCAGCTCGTCCTATTTCCGCTATCTGGAGAAGGCCGGCTCGCGCCGCATGGAGGACTGGCTGAACGTCGATCTCCTCGCCTCGTATGAGTTCGCCTTCGGCCGGGGCGCCGGCATCGGCCTGGAGATCGAAGGGCGCGTCACCAACGCGTTCGACGAGCAGGTCGAGCTGGCGGTGGACGACCGTCTGCTCCTGAACCGGTCGACCACGCCGAACAACCCCAACTTCGGCAAGCCGACGTCGTACTCGAATCCCCGCGCCTTTGTGCTGACCGCGATCGTGCG
>DATAHG010000232.1:0-3622 GCA_036263295.1 Thermoanaerobaculia bacterium
CTCGACGTCCAGGCGATCAACGTGCAGGTCGTGGTGACCGGTCCCGGCGGGGAGCGGGTGCCGGGCCTGTCCGCCAAGGACTTCCGCATCCTGGTGGACGGCCAGCCGGCCTCCCTCGACTTCTTCCTGGAGGTGCGCGACGGCCGCGCCGTGAACGTCCAGGATCCCGCCTCCGGTGACGCCGCCCTGCCTTCGGCCCTGGCCGACGTCGAGGCCGGCGACGTGGTCGGCAACAGCTACCTGGTCTTCATCGACGACACCTACTCGCCGATCCACCTGCGCAACGAGGCTCTCAAGGGTTTGGCGCGCGACATCCGGACCCTGGATCCGCAGGACCGCGTGGCCGTGGTGACCTTCGACGGCCGCCAGCTCCATGTGCTGAGCGACTGGGCGGAGCCGGGCGCCGAGCTCGCCAAGAGCATCGAGGCGGTCAGCCGCTCCAAGCGCCTCCTGACCGGCGCCTATGCCGGCGCCGACACGCCGGTCCAGGGGCAGCTCCTGGAGGTCTACGACAACCTTTATCCGACCGGCGACAGCATCACCAACATCCATTACAAGCTGCTCGGAGCGCAGCGCTCGGCGCTCGCCGCGACGGCCGCCCAGCGCGCTTTCGCGCCCACGGCGACCGGGCGCAAGATCATGCTCTTCCTCTCCGGCGGCTGGCCCTATGACCGCTACTCCATGGCGGGCCTCGACTGGGAGACGATGAAAAACCTGATGGGTTATCAGGACGACGACGGCCTCTCCATCCTGCGGCCGCTGACCGACACCGGCAACCTCCTGGGCTACACGGTCTACCCCCTCCACCTCGCCGAGACCGCCATCCTGCCTTCGGCGGGAAGCCGGACCAATCAGTTTACCGGCGGCGGTCCCGACTCCACCCACGCGTTCATCGCGCTCAACACCGGCCGCAACGCCATGGACTTCATGGCCAAGGAGACCGGCGGCCAGCTCCTGCTCCCCGGCCGCAACAAGAACCTCTCGCGGATCGAGGAGGACACCCGCTCCTACTACTGGCTCGGGTTCACCCACTCCGGGGCGGACGACAAGCGCCGCGACCTCAAGGTCGAGGTGCTGCGGCCGCAACTCGCGGCCCGGGCCCGCGGCACGTTCCTGCCGTTGTCGCGTCCCGCCAAGACCTCGATCGAAGTGGAGAGCGCGCTGATCACCGGCAAGGACCTCGGCGCCAAGCCGCTGGAGGCGGGCCTCGGCAAGCTCAAGCGCACCGGCGTCATCGCCGCCGAGGTGCCGCTGTGGGTCAAGATCCCGACCGATCAGGTTTCCATGGTGGAGCAGGACGGCAAATACGCCGCCCGTCTGGAGCTGCGCGTCATGAGCCTGGACAAGAACGGCGGCCAGTCCGAGGTCGCCGTGCTGCCGGTCCAGATCGACGGCGAGAACGCGCCGTCGGAAGGGGGCTTCGTGGTCTACAAGACGCTCCTCAAGGTCCGCAACATCGATCAGGACCTTCAGGTGGCCCTCTACGACGCGCTGAGCGGCGAAAACCGGATGACGCGGCTGCGCATCGATCGCTGATTCCGAGCGCTAATTCCGGAGCTGCTGCCAGAACAGCACCGCGGTGACCAGGAGACCGATCACGATCACCGCGGTGCGCGCCCTCTTCTGACCGATGTGGCGGGCGAGCCGGGCGCCGCCGTACCCGCCGGCGATCGCTCCCACGGCGAGGACCAGCGCGGCCGGCCAGTCCACCGCGCCGCGCCAGATGAAATAGACCGCGGCCACGCTGTTGATCGAAAAGTTGAAAAAAGCTTTCAGACCGTTCATCGCGTGGATGTCGGTCAGGCCGAGAAAGCCGAGCAGGGCGAGCATGAGGATGCCGATGCCGGCGCCGAAATAGCCGCCGTAGACCGCGACGCCGAGCTGAAGGAGCGAGGCCACGGCGAAGCGCGAGGCCGGCAGCTCGGAAGGCTGCAAAGGCCCGCTCTCCGCACCGGCGGCCCCGGAGCGGGCGGCGTTCCTCCGGGCCACGAAGCCCTGGAGCATGAACAGGACCGTGGCGAACAGCACGAGCTGCGGAGCGAGCTGGGCGAACAGCTTTTCCGGGGTGCGCAGCAGCAGGAACGAGCCGAGCGCCCCGCCGAGCAGGCTCGGCAGGAACAGGGTCTTGAGCCAGCCCTTGTGCTCGCGGACCTCGCGGCGATAGCCGAACAGGCCCGCCACGACCCCGGGCAGCAGGGCGACCGTCGAGGTGGCGTTGGCGCTGATCGGCGCGACCCCGACGAAGAGCAGGGTCGGAAACGTCAGGATCGTGCCGCCGCCGGCCATGGCGTTCATGGCGCCGGCGGCGAACGCGGAGGCGGCGAGAGCGAAGATCTGGAGCAGGGTCATGGGACCGCGGATTATTTCACAGCCCTGTCGAGCCGCCGCTGAACCTTACGAGAGCCGGACGGACCTATCTGACAGCTTGAAGACGAACCGGAAAGGAAGCGATATGCGGTTACGAATCTCGATTCTGTGCGGGATGCTCTGGCTGGGGGTCCTGACGGCAGGAGCGGCGCCGGGCCGGGCGCAGACTGCCCCGGCGCCGCCGGCCGGGGAGGATCTTTTCACCGAGACCCTCGACATCACGGCGGTGGACGTGGAGGTGGTGGTCACCGACCGCCGGGGCCATCCCGTGCCGGGGCTCAAGGCTTCCGACTTCCGCCTGCTCGTCGATGGCAAGCCGATGCCGATCGACTCCTTCGCGGAAGTCCGCGACGGGGTGGTCCCCGCCGCTCTTCCCCCGGAGACCGGCGCGCAGCCGGTCCCGGTCCCCCAGGAAGCCGTGCCCGGGCAGGAGGTCCCCCACAGCTATCTCGTCTTCATCGACGAGTTCTTCACGCCCCCGGTGATGCGCAACGAGGCCCTGCACGGTCTGGCGCGCGAGATCCCGACCCTGCGGCCGGTGGACCGCATCGCCGTCGTCGCCTTCGACGGCCGGAAGATCAAAGTCCTGGCCCCCTGGACGAGCCCTGGCGAGACGATCCAGAAGCTGCTCGAAAAGCTCTCCCAGGAGAAGGCGAGCCTGGCGGCCACGCCGTATTCGATCGCCGATCTGGAGCCGTCGGCCAACCAACTGATCGAGCAATACAACAATGCCCTGGACAGTGCCGGAGGCACGGGGAGCCTCGTCGACGAGTTCGCGACGGAGATGCTCACCCCCAAGCTGATCGAAAGATCGATCGACGCCGCCACGAAGACCTTGCGCGGCTTCGCCGCGGTGCCCGGACGCAAGCTCCTGGTGCTGCTTTCGGGCGGCTGGGCCTATGACGTCCGGGCCAAGAAAAGGACTCTCGACCAGCGCGAGCGGCTGCGTCCGCTGATCGACGCCTGCAATCTGCTGGGCTATACCGTTTATCCGATCCATCTGGCCCAGGACGGCCCGGTCAACCTGCCGCGCGCCGGCTCGGGCGCGGCGACCGCCAGCGCGGGCATCGGAAATGTGACCGGTTACGTGGGCTCTTCGACCCAGAACAGCCTGATCGCCACGGCGGAGGAGACCGGCGGCAAGATCCTGCTCCCCGGCCGCAACCGCCACCTGTCGCGCATCGCCGAGGACATCCGCTCCTACTACTGGCTGGGATTGACCCACGCCGGCGATCAGCGGCGCCACGGCCTCAAG
>DATAHG010000233.1:0-2414 GCA_036263295.1 Thermoanaerobaculia bacterium
CCGGTCAAGAACTTCCTCATGGACTCCCATGTGGTGGTCGGGATCGGGAACATCTATGCCACCGAGACGCTGTTCCGGTCCGGGGTCCACCCCCTCCGCTCGGTCGGGCGGATCTCCGCCGCCCGCTGGGACCGCATCGCCTCGACCGCGGTCGAGGTCCTCAGCCAGGCCATCGTCCAGGGCGGCACGACGCTCAACGATTTCGCGGACGGCGAGGGGAACAGCGGCTATTTTCAAGTCTCCCTCAACGTCTACGGTCGCGAGGGGGAGCCCTGCCTGACCTGTGGGCGGCCGGTGCGGCGGATCGTGCAGGCCGGGCGGAGCACGTTCTACTGTCCGGCCTGCCAGCGGTAAGGCCGCCCGCCAGCTTGGAGGACGGATCGCATACAATCCCGCCCGGAGACCTCCGAGCCATGATCAAGACCGTCGAGCCGCCTGAGATCAAGATCGTCGAGCCCGAGCCGCTGCTCGAATTGCTGGCGATCGACCCCAAGCTCCGGCCCTGTGTCCTCGGGGTGGCCGGCGGCACGGGTTCCGGCAAGACCACGGTGGCCCGCGCCATTCTGGAGGCGGTGAGCCGCGAGCGCATCGCCTTCGTCGAGCAGGACAGCTATTACCGCGATGTCGAATGGCACAGCGAGGCCGAGCTGCTGCATCACAATTTCGATCATCCGGCGGCGCTCGACGACGAGCTGCTGATCTCTCACATCGCGGCTCTCAAGGCCGGCCATCCGGTCGAGGTCCCGATCTACGATTTCGTGCGCCATCGCCGCACCGACCGCACCCGCCGGGTCGAGCCGCGCCCGGTGGTCCTGCTCGAAGGGATTCTGATCTTTGTCGAGCCGGCGTTGCGCGAGCTGCTGGATTTCAAGGTTTATGTGGACACGGACCCCGACATCCGGCTGATCCGCCGGCTCAAGCGCGACCTCGCCGAGCGCGGCCGGACGGTGGAGGATGTGCTGCGCCAGTACACGGAGACGGTGCGCCCCATGCACCTGGAGTTCGTCGAGCCGTCGAAGCGCTGGGCCGATGTGATCATTCCGGAAGGGGGCGAGAACCGGGTGGCCCTGGAGATGGTGGTGGCCCGGGTCGAGCAGCTCCTGGGCACGGGGAAGGTCTGAGGTGCCGTCGTATGCGCTGCGGGTCCAGGCGCGGTTCGAGGCGGCCCACCGGCTGACCTCCTACAAGGGGAGCGCGGAGCCGGTCCATGGCCATTCGTGGCGGGTCGAGGCGATGCTGCAGACCGCGGAGCTGGACGGCGAGGGCATGGCCTACGATTTCGTCGAGGTGCGGCGGGCGCTGCTGGACCTCGCGGCGCGTTTCGATCATCGCGATATCAATTCGGTGCCGCCGTTCGATCAGTTGAGCCCGACGACGGAACGGATCGCGGCGTGGTTTTTCGATCAGCTCGGAGCGCGGCTCCCGGGAGCCCCGCTCGTCGAGGTCACCGTCTGGGAGGGGCCGGACTGCTCGGCGACGTACCGGCCGTGATAGGTTTTCCCGAGATGAAAAAACACATTCTTTCGTTGGCTCCGTTCGCCGCCCTGTCGGCTCTTCTCGCGATCTCGGCAGCCTGCGGCGGAAACGCCGCGCCGGTCGCGAGCGTCGAGGTCACGCCGAAGACCTTCCGCCTGGGCTTTCCCGATCTGCGCGAAGTCCATCTGAAGTGGTCGCCGGTCGAGGGGCTGGGCGACAGCGCGAAGCCGATCGTCTTCGTCCACCTGCTGGACGATCAGGACGAGGTGATGCGGACGTTCGATCACCCCTTCCCGAAGCGCTGGGTGGAGGGGGAGCCGGTCGAATACGACCTCAAGGTCTACCAGTCGGCGCTCGGCCAGCCTTTGCCGGCGGGCAAGTACCGCCTGACCCTCGGCCTGTATCAGGAGGGGGGGAAGCGCTGGGCGCTCGACGGGCTGGGCAAGCCGTTCAAGAAGCGCGAGTACGTGGTGGCGGAGGTCGAGGTCCCGCAGGCCGGCCAGGGCGGGCCGATCATCGCGTTCTCGTCGGAGTCCTGGCTGCCGCTGGAGCCCGGCGGCGACCGCCAGGTGCTGGCCCGGCGCTGGATGAGCGGGACCGCGGCTCTGCGGATTCAGAACATCGCCGCCCCGGGCAAGGCGTGGATGATCGTCCGCATCCCCGAGCCCTCTTCGGTCGAGACGATCCAGCTCGAGGGGGGCTCGAACTCTCCGGCGGTGCTGGTGAGCAGCTCTTGCGGCGGCCTCGAGGTCAATCTCACCGGCTCCGGCTCGCACGACGTGGAGATCCCGATCGATGCGGTGCCGGCGGGGGGCTCGTGCGACGTGATCCTCAAGCCCAATTTCCGGATCAACGAGGTGGGGGTGGCGGTCCAGCGCTCGGCTTCGCTGGAGAGCATCGCCTGGGCGCCGGCCGGCAGCCTGGCGCAGCCGGATGTG
>DATAHG010000234.1:0-5330 GCA_036263295.1 Thermoanaerobaculia bacterium
GTCCTGAGCTGCCGGGAGGAGTACCTGCTGGTTCCGGACCACGCCCGGTCCGCGATCCTCGCGGAGTCGAGCGAGCGTGATTCCTGGAAGTATGTCGAAGGCCGGTTTCTGGAAGCCGTGGCCGACGGCCTGATCGACGAATGGTGGGATTTCTTCGCGGTGGACGAGCCGGTCGAAAATCTGGATGACTGGATTCACGCCTTCTGGGATGCGGCACGGTCGCGATCGCTCGCGCAGTATCTGACCGCTCGGGTTTCGCTTTTCTGCGCCGGGATCGACGGTGCCCGCTGGGATTTTTTCGCGGCCGACCTGGCGATCGTGGACGCGATCTATCGGAATGCGATCATCCAACCTGGGATGATTGTCAGGGCGACGAGCCTGGATGAATTGATACGGTACACGTACTACGGGGGCGCGCAGTCGCGCTGAGGAGAGGATGACAACCTATCTCGAGCCCACCCAGGAGACGGGACGAGCCTTCCTGAGCCGGGGCATCACCGGCAGTGTCGTGATGCTCAACCTGCTGCGCTTCCGGGAGGTCGCCGATTACTCGGCGGCGCCTCATCTCGCGCCTCCCGAACCGATCAGCGGAGCCGAGGCCTACCGCCTGTACATCGAGCATACCTTGCCGTACCTGGAGAAATCCGGGGGCGAGGTTGTCTTCTTGGGCCGGGGTGCCGGCTACCTGATCGGGCCCCCGGACGAGCGGTGGGACGCCGCGATGCTGGTGCGCCAGAGCAGTGTCGATTCCTTCATGGCGTTCGCCTCCGATCCCGAGTACCTGTCCGGTCTAGGGCACCGGCTTGCCGCATTGGAGGACTCTCGCCTGCTGCCTCTCGTGGAGGAGGCGTCGCCGTTGCACACAAGCCCGGACAGGGCATCAACGGCCTGAGCTGCCACGCGAAGCCTACTGTAGAGACGCCCGGAAGGGCGTCTCCGCGGCGGCAAACGCCTTTGACGAGCCCGACCCCGCCACCGCGGGCTCCCCCGGGAGACGCCCTCCCGGGCGTCTCTACAGTGGGCTTCGCGTGGGAAATCGGATCGCCGGAGGCTTCCAGGCTGGTGCCCCGCTCGCTTGTGCCTGCCAGGCGTGCCGCCTATACTTCAACGGCAAGAAGGCCGGCATGGGCTTCGACAACTGCCGTTGCACCCTTGGTCTATCCATGCCCTTGATCGCCCTGCCCGCCAGGACCGAGGTGCAACGGCTCAGGAAAAAGGGCAAGATGGACGAATCGGACGACGGTAGGACTGTGCCGCCTCGCTCCACCGGCATCTCGGGCCTGGACGACATCCTCAACGGTGGGTTTCCCGCCAACCAGCTTTACCTGCTCGAAGGCAGCCCCGGCACGGGCAAGACGACCCTCGCCCTGCAGTTCTTGATGGAAGGCGTACGCCAGGGCGAGACCGTGCTGTACGTCACGCTTTCGGAGACCCGGCGCGAGCTCCTCGCGGTGGGCCGCAGTCATGGATGGAGCCTCGACGGTCTCCACATCCACGAAATGGAGCCGCTCGAAGAGAGCCTCTCGCCGGATCACCAGCTCACCATGTTTCACCCGTCCGAGCTCGAGCTGACCGAGACCACGCAACGAGTGCTCAGGCAAGTCGAGGAGCTCAAGCCTTCCCGGGTGGTCTTCGATTCTCTTTCGGAAATGCGGCTGTTGGCGCAGAGCTCGCTGCGCTACCGCCGGCAGATCCTTGCTCTGAAGCAGTTCTTTGCCGGCCGCCAGGCCACCGTGCTGCTCCTCGACGACCTCACCGGCCCGGGCGACGATCAACAATTGCAGAGCATCTGCCATGGCGTGGTCCGTCTGGAGCAGTTGGCGACGGAGTATGGCGCGGAGCGGCGCCGGTTGCGGGTGCTCAAGCTGCGGGCCACGCAATTCCGGGGAGGGCTGCACGATTTCGTCCTGCGCAAGGGCGGCCTCGACGTGTTCCCGCGGCTCGTCGCCTCGGAGCACCACGCCGATTTCTCGGAGCTCGAGCTGTCGAGCGGCAACCCGGGGCTGGACCGGTTGCTCGGAGGAGGGCTGCAGGCGGGCAGCAGCACCCTTCTGGTCGGTCCGGCGGGCACGGGCAAGTCGAGCGTCTGCATGAGTGTCTGCATTGCCGCGGCGGCCCGTGGGGAACGTTCAGCTCTGTTCCTCTTCGACGAAACGATCAGCATGCTCAAGATCCGGTCCCGCAGCCTCGGCCTGCCGGTGGACACTTATATCGATGCGGGCCTGATCACCCTGCGGCAGATCGAGCCCGCCGAGCTTTCGCCCGGTGAGTTCGCGGCCTCCGTCCGGCGGGCCGTGGAGGGCAAGGACGACAACGGCCGGCCGGCGAAGCTGGTCGTGATCGATAGCTTGAACGGTTATCTGCTCTCCATGGCGGAGGAAAAACAGCTCACGTCCCAGCTCCATGAGCTGTTCAAATACACCAGCCAACAGGGCGCCCTGGCCATCGTGACCCTCAGTCAGGCGGGCATGGTCGGTCCGATGAGCTCGCCCGTCGATTCGACCTATCTCGCCGACACCGTCATCCTGTTTCGCAATTTTGAGAGCTTCGGCCATCTGCGGCGCGCCATCTCGGTGATCAAGAAGCGCAGCGGCCCTCACGAGCTCACCCTGCGCGAGTTCCGGCTCAGCTCGGGAGGCCTCTCTCTGAGCGAGCCCCTGGAGGACTTCCAGGGGGTGCTCACCGGTGTGCCGACCTATCATGGCAAAGGCGATCGGGGAAACCGCAATGAACCGTGAACGCGGACCGGAGGAGCGCCGGGTGCTCCTGCTGGCCCCGACCGCGCGCGATGCGCAAGCCAGCCACAAGCTCCTGAGCGCGGCCGGCATCGAATGCGCGCTCTGTGGCGGGCTGGACGGGCTGCGCGCCGAGATGGCCATCGGGGCCGGGGTCATCATCCTGCCGGAAGAGGTGGTGCTCATGGACATCGAGGGAGCGCTCCACGACGCTCTCCGGCGGCAGCCGGTCTGGTCCGACCTGCCGGTCATCGTGCTGTCCCGCGCGGGAGCCCAGTCGCCGGCCGTGGACAAGGCTCTCTCGACGCTCGGCAATGTGAGCCTCGTCGAACGCCCGGTGCGGATCTCAACTCTGGTCAGCCAGATCCGGGCCGCGCTGCGGGCGCGCGAGCATCAATATCAAATCCGCGACCTGCTCGCCGACGAGCAGGAAGCGAGGCGGGAAGCCGATGCCGCGAATCGTGCGAAGGACCATTTCCTCGCGGTCCTCAGCCACGAGCTCCGAACCCCGCTGTCCCCAGTCGTGATGAGCCTCGCCGCGGTCGAGGCCGATCCCGGCTTGCCGGCGTCATTGCGGAGTGACGTGAGAATGATCCGCCGCAATATTGATCTGGAAGTAAAGCTCATCGACGACTTGCTCGACATGAGCCGGATCACCAATGGCAAGCTGCGGCTTCAGCGGCAGTCCACCGGGATCCATGATCTCTTGCGCCATGTCTTCCAGATTTGCGCCGACGACCTGAACGTCAAACAGCTCACGCTCTCCTCCGACTTGAGCGCGCGGAATGACCATGTGATGGCCGACCCGGCCCGCCTGCAGCAGGTCTTCTGGAATCTTCTCAAGAACTCGGTGCGCTTCACGCCCAGAAACGGATCGATCACGGTCCGCACGCGGAATGCCGCCGGTGGCCGGCTCGTGGTGGAGGTCCGGGATACCGGCATCGGCATCGCGGCGGACCTTTTGCCCAGGGTGTTCGACGCGTTCGAGCAGGAGCATGCCACGGTCGCGGGACAGGGCGGCCTCGGCCTGGGTCTGGCGATCTCCAAAGCCCTGGTGGACCTGCACGGTGGCACGATCCGGGTGGCGAGCGACGGCCGTAATCGAGGCGCCTGCTTCACGGTCGAGCTGATCCCGGCTCAGGGGACGGAGGAGCAGCCGGGAACTGCCTGGACGGCTCCGGTGATCGCTCCGGGCAAGCGCCCCAGCCTGTTGATCGTGGAGGATCACGCCGATACAGCCGAGGTCCTGGCACGGTTGCTCCAGTCGTCCGGTTACGAGGTGGAGACCGCGGGCAGCGTCGCCGAAGCCCTGAAGACCGCCGCCGCCGTTCCGTTCGACCTTCTGATCAGCGACATCGGCCTGCCGGACGCGAGCGGCCTCGAGCTCATGCGGCAGGTCCGGGACCGCTTCGGGATCCCCGGCATCGCCCTCTCCGGATACGGCATGGAGGAGGACATCCGCAAGAGCCAGGAGGCCGGCTTTCTGGATCACATCGTCAAACCGGTCAACGTGGATCAGCTCAAGGCCGCCATTCAGCGCGCGGTCAACTGAGCCCTACCGGCGGTCCACGCCAATCTTGAGCGTCCGGGTATCCCGGCCGCGCAGGACCGCGAGAGCGGTGCTCTCGAAGTTTTCCTGAATCTCGGCGGCGAGCAGGCGCCCCTCGACCTGTTGGAAGGTCACCTTGTGGAGCTGCGTCGCCTGGATGGCGGGGCCGAGGCGAAGCGCCAGGGCGCCTTCCAGGCCGAGCGGGGCTCCGCTCTCGTCCAGCCAGAGCTTGACCTCGCCGGAGAAAGGGTTGCGGCGGGTCGCCGGGGATCCAGCGGCGGCCGCCTCTGGCTCGGAGAGCTGAGCCGGGCGGACCACCAGGAGGCGCGCGGCCTTGCCTTCCCACTCGGCGGGGCTGTCCGAGACCAGGGTGGCGTCCTGCAGGAGCGTCACCAGGGCGCCGGCCGGGTTGGCGATGCTTTCCGCCTCCTCGAAGTCCAGCAACGGGATATCCGAATCATCAGGGTTGCCCGAGGTCCAGATCGAGGCATGGGTCGTGCCCTTGTTCCACTTCTGGGTCAGCGACTTGACGCCGTCCGGACCGTAGGCGAAGCGGGCCGTCCCGCGCTCCGTCACCTTGTTGTAGTGCAGAGGGGCGGTCCCTCGGTGTTGAATCTGAACGTCCACGACCAGGCGGATGGGCTGGTCACTCTGGAGGGCGGCCAGCCGGGAACGCACCTCTTCCAGCGGCTCCGCCTGGCTGGCGGCCGCCGCCAGCAGCCCAATTGACAAGGTCCAGCCGATAGCCCTTCTTCTCATGGCTTCTCCTCCCCTCGGAACGGTTGAGGTCTGACTTCCGACTCTGTCGAGGCGGTTTTGCAACGGCAATGCCCGGGCTGAATCCGTGGAGTCTCCTCGGGGAACAGCCGTTCAGGCCGATCTCTCGGGGGACGAGACGTCCTTTCCAGGGGACACTGCGCGGCTGGAAAAGCCGTGACAACATCGCGCCACTTCGCCGCAACGTCTCCCCGTGATGTGACGACATCGGAAAAGGCCGTCACAACATCCCTGGAGCCCGTAGCAACATGGGCGCAAGCCGTGACGAC
>DATAHG010000235.1:0-4301 GCA_036263295.1 Thermoanaerobaculia bacterium
CTTGAGGCCGGAAGGAGCCACGAACGTTCCGCTGACGGTGCCCGCCGGGGTGGTGACGCTCGCCGCGTTGCTGTAGGCCGAGAAACCGGAGCCGTTGCGCGCCCGGACCCGGAACGAATAGGCCGTGTTAGCGGTCAGGCCGGTAATCCGGGCTTCCGTGGCGTTGGCCCCCACGGTCATGACCTCCTGGAAGGCGCCAGTCCCCACCTTGCGCTCGACGCGGAAGCCCTGCTCGTTGGAGGCGTTGTCAGTCCAGGTGAGCCGGACCTCCGTGCTCGAAACGGCCTGGGCCGCGAGCCCGGTGGGGGCTGTCGGCTTGCTGCTCGTGGTGCCGCCGCCGGTGCCCGTACCGCCGGTCCCAGTCCCATAAAGGACCGCGATGCCGGCCCGGTCGTCGGCGGTCAGGCGGGCGCCGCGGCCATCGGCGTGGGCGGTGGCCCGCATCAGGGAGTCCGACTGCGTGGAGTGGCCGAGCCCGAGGGTGTGGCCGAGCTCATGGGCGAAGACCTCCTCGGCGGTGCTGGGGCTGTCCCGGAAGAAGCACTCGGTGCCGTCGTTGGTCACGATGTCGGCCTCGATCGCCTCATGGTAGGCGACCCCGTTGTAGGTCCGGGTCGAGAGATAGAAGTAGGGTCCGCCGATCGCGATCACGCCACCGCCGGGGCAGGTGAAGTGCCCTTCGACCTCGTTCTCCGGGTCCCCGGCGTAAGGGTCCTCAAAAATAATGGCGTTCGTGCCGTCGCCGTTGGTCAGGCCGCCCGTGGCGCCGGTGGTGCCGGCGTAGGTGTACTGGATGTTGGTGTCCGGATCGGAGCTCCAGACCTGCATGGCGACCTTGAAGGCGGCGATGGTGCGGTCGAGCCCGAGCCCGGGCTGGCCGTCCTGATGGACCCGCCAGGTCACGTTCTGCCCCTGGTCGAAGCGGAACCAGCGGATGTTCTTGCCGGCGCCCTCGGACTCCATCAAGGTGAACGGCTGGGAGGCGGAGCCGAGGCCGGTCATCAGAGCGGTGTCGGCGACCTCGGGGATCAGATAATCCGGGTTCCGGGTGCCGCCGGCGGCGCGGTCGGTGACCCAGTCGGCGAAACGGTCCAGGTCACGGACCGGCTCGGGGCTGGGCGGGATGGCCTTGCCCTGCGGCCCGATCTCCACCGCCTCGGAGAGGTCGCGCACCGCGACCTTCCGGCCCTCGGCCGCCCCCTGGTGGAAGGCGCCGAGCATCAGGTGGAGAACCCGGTAGGTGCCGTCCTCGGCCGGGACCAGGAAGAGCAGCCCCGACTCCCCCTCGCGAAACTCCGGAGCGCCCCAGATCTTGAGGCCGACCCCGTCGGCGCCGACACCCCCCGGCACCCGCACGACAATCGCGCTGCCGGTGGCGTGCCCCTTGAGGACACGATCGATCTGGACGAGGTAATCGGTGGCCGGGCGGCCGGAGGTGGGAGCGGAATCGGCCGACATCACGCGGGCCTGGACCACCAGGGCCGCCTGGTCGGTCAGGTTGACGTCGGACACCATCTTGTAGGTCGTCGCCGACGCCGGCAGGGCGGCGAGAAGAGCCAAGGCGGCGGCGAAGACAGACGCGGAGCGGAAAGACTTCATACGGCGGCCTCCCTGCGGTGCGCAGATAGAGAGATCCTGGCTGAATGACCGGCACACTGGGTACGGGAGCACCCACGGGAAAAACAGGCGGCCTGGGAGGGTTATTTCAGAGTAGGCCGGGGTGGAGTCCGTCGAGGAGAGGCCGGTGTCTTACACAACTCGCCCCGACGGGGGCGAAATCCCAGTAGGCCGGGGTTTCAACCCGGCCGGGATGACCTCACGCGGAGATCGCGCCACAGCCGCGCTGGGTTCCAGACCCGGACGGGGCAGGTGCGGGATGGCCACAGCCGCCGCCGGCCGGGGTTGAAACCCCGGCCTACCGAGATTGAGCCCCTCCGGGGCTCGTTTTGTTTGCGGGAAGGCTATTCCGAGCTGCCGGAGCCGCCGGACCCGGAAGGCTTGCTTTCGGCCGGCTTGGAGGCGCTGGACTCGGAAGAGGCCGACGACGACGAGGCGCCGCTCTCCGACGAGCCGCCGGAGGACTTCGACTCCTTGGACTCTTTGGAATCCTTGGACTCGGACGAAGAGGAGCCGCCCTTCTTGCCCGCGTAGTCGGTGACGTACCAGCCGCTCCCCTTGAACTGGAAGGCGGGCGAAGAGATCAGCTTCTTGAGCTCGCCCCCGCAGTTCTCGCAGACGGTGAGAGGCGGATCGGCCATGCGTTGCAGCGTCTCGGTCCGCCGGCCGCAGCTCAGGCATTGATACTCATAAATCGGCATTCAGCTTGCTCCGCTGGTTCCAGGAAAAGGCGGCACCGGTCAGGCGCCGTACTTGTCTCCTTGGGTTTTGAACCGGATTTTGATGGCGCCGGTTCCCTCCTCCCGCGCCCGTGGTTCGAGGCTGGCGGGATCGCCCTCCGGGACACGCCGGATGAGCTGGAGGACCTGGAAAGCGTACATCACTTTGCCGCTCTCGGCGGCGCCGTGAGGTCCCTGGGTACAGATGTCGAAAAGGGTGCGCTGGCCGTCGACCAGGCTGAGCAGGCGGTACTCGTCGGCGTCGAGGGCGAGCTCGATGAGATCCTCGGCGCGGTAGGCCGGCTCGAACAGGGTCTCCTTGCGTCCGAGCCGGGCCACCAGGGCCTTGGCATCGGGGGCGCGCTTGATCCCCTGGAGGACCACCTGGCGCATCGGGAGCTGGATCCGCACCGAGTCGGCCTCGCGGAAGTCTCCGATGCTGAAGCTGACGTTGCCGTCCTGCCAGTAGAACAGGCTCCAGACGATCGACTCGATCTGCTTGCGGATCGCCCGGTAGATCTCGCCCGGGGAGAGCACGCCATGCTCGATCAGGAGGACGCCGTAGCGCTTGTTGGTGCGCTCGCGTTCCCGCATGGTCTCGACGAAGATCTCGGGAGACAGGGCGCCGCTCTTCTGGAGATAGGTGCCGAGGCTGTCGTTGCGGTCCGTCGAGGTGGCGTGGACGACGTTGCCCTCCTTGATGAACACGCGCTTGACCACCCCCTCCCGGCTGGCCTCGATCACCCCCGGCACCTGAAAGCGGTCGATGGTGTACAGGATCTCCGGCAGGGCGGTCTGCGACAGATCGCCGCGATACTGGAAGGTGTTCTCTACGGTAGACAAGGTGAGGATCTCCCCTTCCGCGAAAGGCTCGGACCAGCAAACTCAAGGAGTAAACCCGGGAAGTATACCAATTTCGCTAAATAAGGGGGTATGGGCCGTTGCGGCCAGGCTCCGGGCCTGATAGGAAGAAGCCATGAGCCCGCCCATCCACCCCGACGAGGCCTGGCGCCGGATCGAGTCCGCCGTGCGCCCCCTGCCTGCCGAGGAGACCCCGCGGCGTCAGGCGGCCGGCCGGGTCCTCGCCCGAGACCTGAGCGCAACCGTCGACGTGCCGGCGGCCGACGTCTCGGCCATGGACGGATACGCCCTGCCTGGGCCGGTCCCCCCGGGCGAGCCGCGGCCGGTCGCGTCCACGATCGTGGCGGGGGACGCCCCCGGCTTCGAGCTGATGGCCCCGTCGGTCGCCCGCATCATGACTGGCGCCCCGGTGCCGCGCGGCGCCGACCGGGTGATCCCGGTCGAGGCCAGCGAGTCGGCTTCCCGGGAGACCGTGACCTTCCGCTCGGAGGTCCCGGCGGGCGAGCACATCCGCCACCGCGGGGAGATCCTGCGGATCGGCGACCCGCTGCTTCCGGCCGGCGCCCTCCTCACCCCGGGGGCGCTCGGCCTGCTAGCGACGCACGGCTACTCGCGGGTCCTGGTGCATCGCGCTCCGACCGTGGCGGTCCTCGCCACCGGCGACGAGGTGGTCCCTCCGGAGATCGAGCCGCGGCCGGGGCAGCTCCGCGACTCCCACACCGACTTCCTGCTCGCGGCGGGCGCCGGCCTCGGACTGCGTTTCGAGCCTCTCGGCATCGCCCCGGACCGGGAGGACGCTCTCCGGGGCCTGGTCGAACGGGGCCTGCGATCCGACGTTCTGCTCCTCTGCGGCGGGGTATCGATGGGAGAGCTCGATCTGGTCGAAGGCGTGCTGGCCGACCTCGGCTGCCGCGCCCATTTCGACGCAGTGGCGATCCAGCCCGGCAAACCGCTGGTCTTCGCGACCCATGAAAACGGGGTCGTCTTCGGGCTGCCGGGCAACCCGGCCTCGGTGATGGTGAGCTTCTGGCTGTTCGTCCGCCCGGCCCTCCAACTTCTGATGGGACGGGAGGCTCACTGGTGGCCGGCCCTCCCTGGCGTGCT
>DATAHG010000236.1:0-6827 GCA_036263295.1 Thermoanaerobaculia bacterium
AGACTACGCCGCCGCGCTCGACGCGGCGGCGGACCTCCATGCGCCGGACGTGCTGCGGCAGGGCCTTCGCGTCGATCACGTATCGTTCGCCTACCCCGGCACCTCGCGGCTGGTGCTGGACGACGTATCGCTCACATTACCGGCCGGCGCCGTCGTGGCGGTGGTCGGCGAAAACGGCGCCGGCAAGACGACGCTGGTCAAGCTGCTCGCCAAGATGTACGAGCCGACCTCGGGAGCGATCTTCGCCGACGAGACGCCGCTCGCCCGCGTCTCGGCGAACGAATGGCGCGGGCGGCTGGCAGGCGCCTTCCAGGACTTCTTTCGTTTCGAATTCCAGGCTCGCCATACCGTCGGGCTCGGCGATGTGGCGCGCCTCGACGAGGTGCCCGCGATCGAACGGGCCGTCGATCGAGCGGGCGCGGGCGACGTCGTCGCCCGCCTGCCCTCCGGTCTCGAAACACAGCTCGGGCCGACGTGGCCCGCCGGCGTCGAGCTGTCGTTCGGCCAATGGCAGAAGCTCGCGCTGGCACGCGGCTTCATGCGCGACCATCCGTTGCTGCTGGTGCTCGACGAGCCGACCGCGGCGCTCGACGCCGAGACCGAGCACGCGCTCTTTGAGCAGTACGCCGCCGCCGCCCGCGCCCACGGCGCCGACGGACGGATCACGATCCTCGTATCGCACCGTTTCTCGACTGTCCGCATGGCCGACCTGATCGTCGTCCTGGACGGCTCACGCCTCGCCGAGGTCGGCTCCCACGAAGAGCTGATGGCGCGGGGCGGCCCCTACGCGGAGCTCTACGGGATTCAGGCCGCCGCCTACCGGTAGCGGTGGCTATCTTTCACCGCCGCTCCGGTATACCATTTCTTTCGCAACTGCACCGCGAAAGGAGAGAACCGATGAAAAAGGGACTCAAGAAGCTGGCGTTGTATCGCGAGACACTGCGGATCATGTCGCACTACAATCTCCGGATGGTGGCCGGAGGCGCCACCTTCAACTGCAACACGACCTGCCGCTGTCCCGACGACATCACCACCTTCAGCGCCGACTGCACCGTCGACTGCCCGACGACCTCCGCCGGCTGAGGATGGGAAGCTCCGGGTGCTCTCTGCGCGGAGAGCACCCGGCTTGATGGAACGGCTCTGCCTCAGGCCCCCGCCAGCAAGGGGCTCAGGTCTATCCCCTCCCACAGCCGATCGCGCATCATCCGCGATTCGGCCAGCCCGTGTGCGCCGAGGGCGGTCACGGCGAAGAGGCGCCGCGACGCGGACCCGGCGCCGGACCGGCTGGAGGCCACCAGCCCCTTCGCCTCCAACCGGTCGAGGGTGGCGTACACCGCCCCGATGGCGACATCGCGCCCGGTGACCCGCTCGAGCTCCCGGCGCACGTTCATCCCGTACGCCTCGTCGCCGGTGCGGAGCACCGCCAGCATCACCTGCTCCTCGAACGTTCCCAACGGTGCGTTGTCGTGCATGACGGCTCCTTCGATCGCCTTGGCGATCACTGATCGAAAAGGACCCTCGCCGGATCCACCCGGCTGGCGCGATAGGCCGGCACGAGGGCCGCGATCACGCCCACCGCTAGCAGCGCCAGGGTCGCGGCCGCGAGCGCCATCGGGTCCGCGGCCTGGACACCATACAGCAGCGAGGCCAGGGAGCGCGCCAGCACGACCGCGGCGGCGATCCCGAGGAGAATACCGACCCCGACGAGCGCGGTGCCATACCCCACCACCTGCTGGATGACCCGCCCGGGCGAGAGCCCCAGCGCCATGCGGATCCCGTAGTCCCGCTTGCGGCGTCCCACCTGGTGAGCGATCACGCCGTAGACCCCGATCGCGCCGAGCAGCAGCGCGAGCGCGGTCAGCAGGGTCAACAGAGTCATGATCTGCCGCGCCGGCCCGACCGCCTTGGCGAAAACCTGATCCATCGTGGTCGCCTCCTGCACGGCGACGCCGGGGGCGGCGCGCTGCACGGCCTGGCGCGCCACGCCGAGCACGGCGGCGGCGTCCGCCGGCCGCTCGGTGCGCAACGCCAGGGTCTGCCCCTCCGGCGAATACGGCACCTGGTCCGTGAACATATATTGCGCCGGCTCCGGGTCGTCCGTCAGCTTCGATTCGGCGGCGTTCTCCACCACGCCCACGATGCGGGACCAGCCGAAGCCGCTGTCCACCCGCCGGCCGATCGCGTTGCCGTCTCGAAAGTATTTCTTGACCAGCGCCTCGTTGACCACGACGACCAGCTCGCCGTCCGGCCGGTCGGCGCTGGTGAAGGTTCGGCCCTGGCGGAGATCGAGGCCGAGCGTCCGGAAGTAGTCCCGCGAAACCAGGCGGAACGCCGTGGTCTCGCTGGGGAGGTCGGGCTGCCCCTCGATGCGGATCCCCCAATTGTCCCCCGAGCCGCGCAGCGGCAGCTTGGTGGTGAGCCCCGCCGAGCGCACGCCGGGCAGGCGCTCGATCTCCTGCAAAAGGTTTCGGAACGTGCGCTGGCGCTCTTCTCTCTGCATCGATGCGTTGCTCGCGAGGTCGAGCACCGCCACGCCCCGGGTGTCCACCCCCGGATCGATCGCATAAAGATTGACCACGCTGCGGATGAGCAACCCGGCGCCGGAAGCGAGAAGGACCGCGAGCGCCACCTCGGCGATCACGAGGCCGTTCTCGACGCGGCTCCCCTTACCCGAGGCGGCCGTCCGGATGCGGGTAAGCGCATCCCGCAGGTCGCCGCGCCAGAGCGAGAGCGCCGGGATCAGGGCGATGCCGACCGCCGCCAGGATGGCGAGCGCGATCGCGGCCCCGAACAGCGTCCAATCGATCACCGCGTGCTCCGCCCAGGCCCCGAGCGGCAGCGCGCCGGCCAGCAGCCGGAAGCCGGCCGCCGCGAGCAGCGCGCCAACGACGCCGGACAGCAAACCGATCACCACCGCCTCGATCAGGAGCTGCTGGGTGATCCGGCGCCGGTCTGCCCCCAGGGCGGAGCGCACCGCCAGCTCGCCCGTGCGGCGGTTCACCTGGCCCAGCATCAACGCGGCGACGTTGGCACAGGCGATGAGCAGGATGGCCGCCATGGCGGCGAGGGTCGATAGCAAGGCCGGCCGCAGGGAGCCGACCAGGAACTCGCGGACCGGGGTGAGCGCGGGATTCTTCGTCTTGTCCCACTGCGCCGGATAATCGAATCGCTCGCCGAGCGCCTTGGTGATGCGGTCGAGCCCGGCGGTCATTCCCTCGATGCGCTGCCCTGGCGCCATGCGGCCGACCATCGCGTAGTTGCCGCTCCGGTTGGTCGGATCGAGCGGCTCGGGGAGCCAGACCCGGATGGTGGGATCGGGGAACCAGAAGCCCGGCGGCATCACGCCGACTACCGTCCTTGTGATGCCGTCGAGACGGACGCGCTTGCCGAGGATCGAGGCGTCGCCGCCCATCTCCCGCCAGAGCCCATGGCTGAGCACGGCGACCGGCTCGGCGCCGGGCTGGTCGTCCCCCGGCTGAAAGGCACGGCCGAGCGCCGGCCGCCGCCCCAGCACGTCGAACAGCTCCGAGGACGCGGAGAGCCCCGGGACCAGCCGGGCCGGCCCGTCGGCGGACTCCAGCGTCACGTCTTCGCTCCGGTACGCAGCCACTCCGCTGAAGCCGAAGGAGCGGAAGTCCGGCCGCAGGTAGACGAGCTCCGCCTCCGACCAGTCAAAAGGATTCCAGAAAATTGTGACCTCCGCCTCCTTGGCGAAGGGGAGGGGCTCGAGCAGCAGCCCGCGCACGATACTGAAGATCGCGGCGGTGCCGCCCACGCCGAGCGCGAGGGTCAGCACCGCCAGGAGGGTGTACGTCGGGCGCGAGCGCAACCGCCGAAACGCGTACCGCAGGTCCATGATCCAGCTTTCCATTCCGGGTCCTCCTGGGAGCAGTCGGTTCGCCCGCGGCTCGAAGCCGGTCCAACCGCGCCACCAGCTCCGCCGCAGCAAGGCGGGGACGGATCCCAGCACCTGCCACCAGAGCCAGAAGAAGGCCGCCGCCCGTCCCTGAGAGCCTCTCCGATGGGTGTACTCATCCCGGAGGTCGTCGAGCACCTCCTCCCGCTCGGCCACGGGCAGCAGCGCCCGCATCAGCGAGGCGGCCAGGCGCGGCGGGGCGGCAGGCGTAGGGTGGTGGGTGGGCGGCATGGTCGGAACGTCTCCTTCGCCAGAGGGCGACTCTACAATGTAGAACCGCTCTACGAGGGGGCCTCCCCGGAGGTTTCAGGGACCGGGAGGATGCACTCTACCCTGATCGACCATAGGGGTTTCGGCCGAGACCCCAATGCGAGCCACTACCTCGGCCGCTGGTGCTCCGGGACCTTGAGCAGGTCGTAGTATTTTTCTCTCGGCTCGCCGGTCAAGCCGTTGATCCCGTGTTTGGGCAACCAGATGCCGTGGACATAGACGGCCACCAGGCCAAGCGCGCCGATCAGGCTATAGGCCACCCAGCGCAGACCGGCCATCGACAGCCCCACAATCACCAGCGTCACCAGGAACACCTTGAGGACCCGCCGCAGCTTCGGCTTGTGCATTTCGAAGTGGCCGAAGAGGATGTTGCCGAAGGCAAAAATCCCGAACACGATGGCGAGGTCGAACCAGATTGTCTCTGTGCTCCACATCTCTTGCTCCGCCTTTCGCGAGCTCGCAGGACGCTTCTCCTGGAAGCGTTTCTGGTTGAAATACTTCTTCTCTACATGACACCCTTCTTCGAAGACCATTGAGGGCAGCGTTCCTGGAAGGACGCGCCTGCACTCACCCTTCAGGAGACGAGCATGAAGACCCTGACCCTAATGGCGTTGATCTCCCTTGCGGGCCTGAGCCCTCTCTGCGCAGCCACCTCGATCGAAAGAGTCTACGAGGCGGAGGAGTTCTCCGGCCCCGGGTCCGACGCGCCACCGGACATGGGCGGAGTGTGCCCGGGTCTGATGCGGGAGCTCAAGGCCGGGGATTCGATCCGGGTCCTGACGGACGAGCGTGGCGCCCGCCGGGATCAGCCCGCGGTCTCGTTCCTTCTGGATGTACGTTCGAACCAGCTTCTTGTGGTCGATCACATCAGCCGGACCTATGCCGAGCTCTCGCTTCCTCTCAAGCTCAAGACCGTGGCACCGTTCCAGGCCGCGCTCGACAAGGAGGCTCGAAAGATCATGGGCTTCTCCCTCGAAGGGCCGGTCCGGGAGGTCCCCGGCGAAGGCATCGTCACCTACGAGGGCAAGATCGCATCCGCGGGGAGAACCTCCGACGTAAGCCTCTCCTGCCGGCCTGTAGCCGCTGCCCAGGCTCGTCCGCTCCTGCTTCTGGAGGCGGCGGTACAGCAAGTCCGAGGCGGCAACGAGTGGATCTCGCTCCTTCCCTCCAACCAATGCCTGATCCTTTCACGCCAGGTCGTCGCCTATCTGCCCGATATCAAGCTCACAACCCGAGAGAAGCTGGTCAAGGTCGAGGAGACGGATGCGGCCAAGTTGGTGCTCACCCCGCCGGAAGGCTATCGGAAGGTAACCTTCCGCGCCTGCACGGGCCCAGTCCGCTGAGGGCGACCGTCGCTCCTCGAGCGTCAGGCCCGATCTCTTCGAAACAGCCGTCCAATGACATGACCTTTCCACATCCACAATCCCGAAAGGACAAGCACAGGGAGGAAGAAGTACCGGACAGCGGGGGCGTACTGGGGAATGTCCTCGAACGGACTATAAATATAGCCGAGAATCGGAATGCCGAAGATGAGGTGAATCCAGCGCAGGATCGAACGCTTGGCGGCGTTGCTGATCATTCAATTCCTTTCCAACGAAAGAGCTGACAGGATATCGGCCTGCCCTGCGCGAGGTTGATCTATGATGACCCCGTCTGCCGGCGCATATAAACGCCCCAGGTGATGGGCCCGGCGACGTCATCAGCCACCGGGAGGCCCGCCATCTTGAGGGCCAGTTTGATCTGACCGTGATGGTAACCCTCGTGCCAGAGCAGATGCTGGAGGAGGTGGATCGGGTGGTCGTAGTGAACGTCCATGCCCTGGCCTGCCCTCACCCTGCCCCGTACCGCTTCCCTTACTGCCTGGGCGCTATGGTTCAGCCTCTGCTCCAGATGGAGACGGTCACGCTCGCAGCCCCACTCCTCGTCGGGCACGGGCTCGGCGAATTCAGGAGCATCCTCGAAAACGAGGACAAGTCGAACGTAGTGAATGTGGGAGAGCATCTGCCCGACGGATGGACTGCTGTCCATCGCTCTGGCATCCAGACCGCCCTCTGGGAGAGCGTTAAGCAGGTTGACCAGGATCCGGTTGTTCCGATCCCAGGAGTCCAGCAACACGTCTAGCAGACGTTCAAATGATGCTTCGGGCATAGCTTTCCCTGCGTAAACGCCAGATTATGGCTCAGAGGCCGCTCCGGCGGGCGCAGCCGTTGTTAGAACAAGCTGAACGTGCCTCGCGGTCGCGGGACTTGAAATCAAGTACCGAGAACTTCCCGCAGGATAAGCCGAACGTGCCGCGCGGTCGCGGGACTTGAAACCGAGTACCGAGAACTTCCCACAGGACAAGCCGAACGTGCCGCGCGGTCTCGGGACTTGAAATCAAGTACCGAGAACTTCCCGCAGGATAAGCTGAACGTGCCGCGCGGTCGCGGGACTTGAAACCAAGTACCGAGAACTTCCCACAGGATAAGCCGAACGCGCCGCGCGGTCGCGGGACTTGAAACCAGGTACCGAGAACTTCCCGCAGAATAAGCCGAACCTGCCGCGCGGTCTCGGGACTTGAAATCAAGTACCAGCAGACCCTTATCGCCCCGCGCTCGGAGCCTGGGAGGCGTGAAAGGACACGACCTGCCAGGGGCCCGCC
>DATAHG010000237.1:0-3705 GCA_036263295.1 Thermoanaerobaculia bacterium
ACCGGCGCCGAGGCGATCGAGCTGTTCAAGCTGGTGAGCGAATCGATCGCCAAGCACCTTTTCGGGACGGACCGCCCCGCCCGCGAGCCCGACCTCGGACGCTACGCCCGCCAGAGCGAGGCCGAATGGGCCCGCGTCAAACGGCAGGAGCTGGCCGACGCCGGAGGCTTCTGGAAAGATCACCTGTTCGGCGCTCCGGGCGATGAGATCGCCTACGACATCCTGCTCGAGCACCCCGAATATCCACGTTTCCTCGCTCGCCAGGCCGAGCTGCTCGACCCCCGGCCGGGAGAGCACCTGGCCGACTTCGGCTGCGGCACCGGCAACCTTCTCCTCGCCCTGCTCGACAGCTATCCATCCGGGACCGCTCCACAATCGATCACATTCCTCGACCTGGTGCCCGAGGCCGTGGCCCGGACGGAGGAGAAAGTCCGGGATTGGCACCTTCGCGGCGGACGCCCCTTGCCGCCTTTGCGCGGCCTGGTCGCGGACCTCGAAATCTCGCGCCTCGCGGCGATCGAAGACTTCCTGAACGGTCGGCTCCATGGCGTCGAGGGGCTGGTGGACCGGGTCGAAGGCCTCGACGGCGCCACTGCCCGCAAAATCGTGGCGCGCTACGGCAAAGAGCTGCACGCCATCCTGCGCGGTGCGCCGGCCGCGCCCCAGCGCGTCGCCGAGCTCTGCCCGGGACTCGAGGAGGGGGAGGTCGAAGCCATCCTGGAAATTGGCCGCGCCGCCCGCTTCCTGCTCGGGCGGACCCTGCCGGAAGACCTGCGCTCCGGCGTCTCCCGGGCTCGCACGGCTGGAGACCTCTGCTTCCGGCATTTGCGATTCGGAGATGCCTCGCCGCGCGTCTGCCTCGACCTGCCGGATGGCTCGTTCGATCGCATCGGTTCGTCGCTCGTCCTGCCCTACCTTTATGATCCTCTGGCGACCTTGCGCGAGATGCACCGTCTGCTGCGTCCCGGCGGCACGCTGGTCGTGTCGTCCATCCGGCCGAATTTCGATCCCTCCAAGCTTTATACCGAAGGGGCTGAGATCCTTGCCCGCGAGGAAAATGATCCATCCAGCCGCAAGCTGGAAGCCCTGCGCCACTTTGCCAACACGGTCAGCCGATTGATCGAATTGGAAGAGGACGGCCGCTTCCGGTTCTATGACGGGCCGGCCCTGGCCGCCCTGGTCAGCGAGGCGGGCTTTTCGCGCACCCACGTTTTCCACGCCTTCGGCTCGCCGCCCACGGCCATCCTGGTACGGGCGGAGAAGGAGGCCTAGTTGGGATTACGAGATGTGATCGCGGACCTCGACGATACCGCCGTCGGGATGGCTCGCGATGCTTTGGGGCCGGCGCCGTCGAGGCCGCCGCGCCGGGGCTGGGCGCGGATCCTGGAAGGGCGCTGGGGATCCCGGGACCCGCTTGACGGGGACGACGGCGAGGAGCCCCGGGCCGCCGCTGACGTCACCGGCGGCCTGCCGGGCTTCGACGCCGCCTTCCGCGAAGAGAGCCGGCACCTTCTGATCGAACGCGGCCGGCTCCTGCTCTGGACGGCGCTGGTCCTCTATCCCGCCTTCTGGGGCCTCGACCTCCTCGTGGCTCGGGAACATGCGCTCAGCTTCCTGGGCATCCGCGCCGGCATGGTCGCCGCCTACCTGATCGCCCTGGCCGCGCTCGCCACGCGCTGGGCGCCGCGTCTCGCCCGACCGGTCCTGATGATCTGCAGCCTCGGCTCGGCCGCGGGCATCTCGGTCATGGCGGCCCAACTCGGCGGCTTTGACAACACTTATTTCGCCGGCAACATCCTCGTCCTCTTCGCGATCGGCGTCGTACTGCCCTGGCGGCCGGAAGAGACCCTGGCCCTGAGTGCCGCCATCATCCTCGTCCACCTCGGGATCAACTTCGGTCTCTACGGACTGTCGAGCGCGGGGATCGCGCCGGTTTTTTTTCTGATCGGTGCGGCGATCTTCACCCACCTCGCCGCCCTGTCCGGCGAGCGCACGCGGCGGCGGGACCTCGCCCTGCGCCTGCGACTCGAGAGCGCCAATTTCGAGTTGCAGGAGCTAGACGAGGCCAAAACCCGCTTCTTCGCCAATGTAAGCCACGAGCTGCGCACCCCGCTCACCCTCCTGATGGGGCCGCTCGACACCCTCCTCGCCGCCGGCTCGCCCGAGACCGCGGACCCCGCCGAGCGCCTGGTCCTCCTCGAATCGATGGCGACCAACGCCCGCCGGCTCCTGCGCCAGGTCGACGCCCTGCTGGACGGCGCCAAGCTGGACGCCGGGCGGCTTCGCCTCGACCCGGAGTCCGGCCACATCGGCCGTCTGCTCGCCGAGCTGATCGCGGCGGCGGAGCCCCACGCCGCCCGCCGCGGGATCCGCCTGCGCGGCGAGGGATTGGAAACCCTTTCCGAATCGATCTTCGACCCGCACAAGCTGGAGATCATCGCGGCGAACCTGATCTCGAACGCGGTCAAATTCACGCCGGAGGGGGGACGGATCACCGTCCGCGCCGTGCCGGTCGCGGACCGCATCGTCTTCGAGGTCGAGGACAACGGGCCCGGCATCCCCTCCGATCAGCTCGAACGGATCTTCGAGCGCTTCCACCAGGTGGACGGATCGCTGTCGCGCGAGCAGGGGGGAACCGGGCTCGGCCTCGCCCTGGCCCGCGAGCTGGCCCGCCTGCATAACGGCAATGTGACCGTGCGGAGCACCCTCGGCGAGGGCTCCGTCTTCCGGGTGGACCTCCCCCTCGACGCCAGCGCTCCGGCCGAGCGCCGCCGCCGGCCCCGTCGCCGGGAGGACCAGATCGCCCAGGCCCGCACCGACTCGCTGGCGGCGCGGCAATACGCCCTGCAATCGATGCGCGACACCCTGCTCGCCGACGTCGAGCTGCCGCGCCTCTCGCGGGAAAGACTGGAGCGTCCCGAGCCGCCGGCCGGGGCGCCGCGGATCCTGCTGGTCGAGGACAACGCCGACCTCCGGCTCTTCCTGGAAAACCGCCTGTCCCGCTGCTACCGGATCGAGACCGCGGCCGACGGCACCGCCGGCCTGGAAGCCGCCCTGCGCACCCCGCCCGACCTGATCGTCACCGACGTGATGATGGCGGGGCTGGACGGCTACGAGCTCTGCCGGCGGCTGCGGGCGGACCCTGCCTTCGCGGCCACACCGATCGTCCTCCTCACCGCGCGGGCCGGCCCGGACGCCGTCGTCGAAGGCCTGGAAGTCGGGGCCGACGACTACGTCGTAAAACCTTTTGCGATGCGCGAGCTGGAAGCCCGGATCGCGGCCCACCTGCGGGCGAAAGAGACCGAGCGCCAACTCCACGAAAGAGAGAGCCGCCTCGCCGTGATCGGCCAGATGACCAGCTCCGTGGTCCACGACCTGCGGAACCCATTGACCCTGGTCAAGGGCTACACCGACCTCGCCCACACCCTGGCCCTCCGCGGCGGCGACGCCGCCATCGCTCGCGAGTTGGAACACGTAAGCCGGGCCTCCGAGCGCCTGCGCCGCATGGTCGAAGAGATCCTCGACTTCGCCCGCGGCGGGGCCCCGACCCTTCAACTCGCGACCGTCTCGGTCCGCGGTTTCTTCGCGGAAGCCCTGATGCCCCTGATCACCGATCTCGAAGAGCGGCGGATCCGCACCCACCTCGATCTTCAAGTGGACCACGGCCTGACCATCACCCTCGACCGCGACCGCATCCAGAGAGCC
>DATAHG010000238.1:0-3522 GCA_036263295.1 Thermoanaerobaculia bacterium
ACCCCGCCCGGGAATGAAGTTCCCGGGCTACCAGGGATACCCACCGTCGATTATTTGCATCAAATCACCCCCTCCTGGAGCCCGTGAGAGTTCTTCTGATGCAGAACGTCGTTCATTCGCATCAGGACAACCCTGCCCGGGGGATCGGCAGGCTTGCTTTGCTGCAAAACACCCTTCCTGAGCGACCGGGAAGGCTTTGCCGGCTGCCGGAAGAGGTTCTTCTACTGCTGGTCAACTTGTGCCAGCTCCTGGGCAGAGTATTTCTGATGCAAATCAACAGAGCCCTGCTGCGGACGAGCTCTGCCGAGTAACCCGCGAAAGGATTTTTGATGCAAAACAGAGCTTCCGGCCTCCCCGCATCCCTTCTCGCGTGCTGGAAGAAGTCTGCCGGGGTCCTCGCGAAGGTTGCCGGGACTCCGGCAAAAGGCTTCCGGCATCCTGGACAGGGTTTCTGCCGTCCCCGCCAAAGGTTACGAGCTGCCGGATGGATGAGCCGGCCTGCCGGCGCGGTCATTCCCCTTCCGCAAGCTTGAAGTCGGATTCATCCGACGCTGCCCTGTCAGCCCGGGAATTCATTCCCGGGCGGGCCTGCTGTGCCGATTCCGGCTCGGCCCCCTCCCCGACCCTGGGAGAATGGGACAGAGGGTGAGGACCGAGGCGGTAATCCGCCGTCAAGGCCGGCACGCCTTTCCGCGCCCGCCGTTTTCCAGGTGGAGAATTTTTCTCGGAGAAAGCATCGGAGTTTCGCCCGGACCGCTACGCTTGGCGGGCGGAAATAAGGTGAAAATCTTCGATGTGCTAAGCTTCCCTGCAAGCGCAAGCAGTATCAGCGCTGGACCTAGAGCTCTCACGAAGATGGCTCAACCACCTTACGGAGAACAGCAAGCCCATGCGCCCAGAGCATCCTTTCTGCGCACGTAGAATTTCGTCGTCGTCCGCGTTCATCGCCCTTGTGGCCCTCCAGCTCCTCGCAACCGCCTGCTCCAACAACCGGCGGCCCGCGGTCCCCACCCAGCCCGACGGCCAGATGTTCCAACGCGGGATGGCCTCCTGGTACGGCCCCAACTTCCACGGCCGCCGCACCGCGAGCGGAGAGCGCTACGACATGCACGCCCTCACCGCCGCCCACCCCACCCTGCCCTTCGGCACCCTGCTCGAGGTCCGCAACCCGCGGACCGGCCAGCGTACCGTGGTGCGGGTCAACGATCGCGGCCCCTTCGCCAAGAGCCGGGTGATCGACCTCTCGTATGCCGCCGCCAAGGCGGTCGGCGTCTATGGCCCGGGCACCGCCCTGGTCGAGCTCTTCACCACCGCCACCCGCGGCACCACGCTCGCCGAGCTGACCGCCTCGGGCTTCACCGTCCAGGTCGGCGCCTTCAGCGAGCCCGATCGCGCCGCAACCCTGAAACGAGACCTGATGGTGGACTACCCCGAGACCACGATCTCCACGGATGGCAACTGGAGCCGCGTGCAGGTCGGCCGCTTCGACGACCGCAACCGGGCCGAGGACCTGCGGCGGGAGCTGACCATCATCGGTCTGCCCGCGGTGGTCGTCGCCGCCCGCTGACCGGCACCCGCTGAGAGCCGCCCGGGGGCGGCTCTCAGGCCGCCCCCTCTCCGGCCCCCCGGCGCTCCACCTGCTTCCCGAGCGTCGCCACCACCACCAGCAGCTCGGCCGGATCGACCGGCTTCGCGACGTGGAGATCGAAGCCGGCCAGGAAACTGCGCCGGCGGTCCTCGGCCCGCGCGTGAGCGGTGAGGGCCAGGGCCGGGATCTTGCCCCCCTCGCCGGCGGACAAGGCGCGGATGCTCTGGATCAGGTCGTAGCCGTCGCGCCCCGGCATGGCGATGTCCGAGACCAGGACCTGCGGGCGGAACCGCGCCATCTCCCGCATCGCCTCGTCGGCGGAGGCGGCGGTCCGCACCCGCACCCCGCACTCCCCCAGGATGGTGGCGACCAGGTCGCGGGTGTCGGGCTCGTCGTCCACCACCAGGACGCGCAACCCGCCGAGCCCCGGCGGGCAGTCCATGCCGAGGCTCCAGCGCGGCTCCGCGGCCCCGGCGCGGCGCTCGGGCAGAGCCTCCTGGAGCGGCAGCTCGACCACGAACCGCGCGCCCTCCCCGGGAGCGCCGGCCTCGGCCCGCACCTCGCCCCCGTGCATCTCGACCAGGCTCTTGACGATGGCGAGCCCGAGCCCGAGCCCGCCGTGCGACCGGGTGGTCGCCCCGCTCCCCTGGCGGAAGGGCGCGAAGACATGGGGCAGGAAGGCCGGATCGATTCCGGGCCCGTCGTCACAGACCGTGAGGCGGACCGTGGACTCCACCGGCTCCAGGGTGAGCCGCACGGCGCCCCCCCGCGGGGTGAACTTGAGAGCATTCGAGAGCAGGTTCCAGACCACCTGCTGCAGGCGGTCGGGATCGCCGCCGGCGGTCACCTCGGGATCGAGCAGGGCCTCGAGACGGATTCCCTTGGCCTCCGCCGCGGGGCGCACCGCCTCCATGGCCGCATCCACCGGCTGCGCCAGCCGCACCCTGCGGACGCGCAGGCGCAGCTTGCCGGTGATGATCCGCGACACGTCGAGCAGGTCGTCGATGATCTGGCTCTGCGAGCGGGCGTTGCGCTCGACGGCGGCGAGGGCGCGGTGGGCGGTGGCTTCGTCGAGCCGGCCGCTCGCCAGCAGCGACGCCCAGCCGAGGATGGCGTTGAGCGGCGTGCGCAGCTCGTGCGAGACCGTGCTCAGGAACTCGTCCTTGATCCGGTTGGCCTCCTCGGCCTTGCGCCGCGCCTCCTGCTCGCTCGCGACCAGGGCGCGCAGCTCGGCGGTCTGCTCGGCCACCTGCTGCTCCAGCCGTTCGGCGTACAGGCGCAGCTCCGCCTCCTTCTCCGCCAGCGCGTCGGCCATGGCGTCGAACGCCGCCGCCATCCGCCCCACCTCGTCGGCCTGCCTCAGCCCCGCCCGGCGCGACATGTCGCCGGCCGCGATGGCGTTGGCGGTCTGGCCGACCAGGCGTAGCGGCCGGCTCGCCCATTGCGCGACGAGCGAGGCGAGGGCGAGCGCGATCACGGCGGTGATCAGGGTGGCGAGCAGCGCGCGCCGGGTCTCCGCCCGCACCGCCGCCAGGATCGCGCGCTCCGGGCTGAAGATGCCGTACAGCCAGCGCTGGCTGTGCAGCGGCACGATCGCCACGTGGATCGGCCCGTCGCCGGCGTCCACCACCACATGCGGATCGAGGTCGCGGTCGTAGAGCAGCCAGCGCGAGCGCTCGAGCAGGCCCGGGACCGGTTGCCGGATCGCGAGGAGCTGCCGCGTCCGCGGGCCGAAGCGCTCCTCGGCGGTCAGCCGCTCGGCGGCGTCTCCGGGCAGCGGCTCGAACGGGCGGAAGGCGAGCGACGGCTTGGTCGGATGGCTCAGGCGGACGCCGTTGGCATCCCACAGGACGCCGTACTCGCTGCGGCCGGCGAAGCCGGTGTCCTCGGCCACCAGGGCGTCGAGGCTGGAGACGCGAATGCGGCCGATCGCC
>DATAHG010000239.1:0-5614 GCA_036263295.1 Thermoanaerobaculia bacterium
GCCTGGCACGGCGTCGCCGCGCCGGCCGCCGGTACGGCTCCCAGCTCGATCTATGCCCGCAGCTTCACCGCCGCGGGGGTGGCCGCGGGGGATCCGGTGGTCCTCGCGCCGGCCGCCGGGCACAGCCGGGAAGAGCCGGCCCTCGCCCGGTTCGCCGGGGCGGGGGGCGGCGGCAACGGCGGCGCCGGGGCGCAGACCGTCGTCGCGGTCTGGCAGGAGGGGCGCGCCGGGGCTCCGGTCGCCCCCCAGGGATGCTTCAGCGCCGGCATCGCCGCCCGCCGGTTCTCCCCCGGCTGCGTCCCCGATGCCGGCCGGCTCTGCCTCGGCGACGGCCGTTTCGAGCTCTCCTCCGTCTGGACGGCGCCGGGCAATGTCGGACAGGGCCAGGGCCGGCCGCAGGCCGTCACCCGCGACACCGGTTATTTCTGGTTCTTCGGCCCGGAGAACGTCGAGCTGATGGTCAAGGTGCTCGACGGCCGCGCGGTCAACGGCAAGTTCTGGGTCTTCTACGGCTCGCTCTCGAACGTGGCCTGGACCCTGCGGGTCGCCGACCTGCAGACCGGGGCCGAAAAGGTCTATTCGAACCCGGCCGGCCAGCTCGCGAGCCGCGGCGACACCGCCGCCCTGCCGGGCGCGGCGACCGCCGCCGGCGCGGTCACCCCCGCCGCGGCGCCGTTGAGCCCGGTTCCCTCCGCTCTCCTGTTGAGCGCCGAGCGCTTCGCGGTCGAGGTCACTTTTCACGACCCCTTCAACGATGTCGCCGGCTCGGGAGTCGGAACCCGCCTTACCGACGACAGCGGCTACTTCACCTTCTTCTCTCCGTCGAACGTCGAGCTGGTGGTCAAGATCCTCGACGGCCGGGCGGTCAACGGCAAGTTCTGGGTCTTCTACGGCGCTCTCACCAACGTCGAGTACGACATCAAGGTGACCCAGCTCCTCACCGGCATCGAAAAGACGTACCACAACCCGCCGTTCCAGTTCCGCAGCATCGCCGACACCAGCGCCTTCAATTGATTCGGAGAGGAACCATGAAAACCGCACGTTGCGCCGTCCTGCTGTCGCTTCTCGTTGCCCTGCCGGGGGGGCTGGCCGGGCTGGCGCCGCTCGCCGCCTCGCCGCTGCCCAAGGGGGAGGCCGTCCGGCTGGACGCCTCCCCGGACTGCCAGGAGGAGACCCCGGCGGTCGCCGCCCTCCCGGGCGGCCATTTCGTCGCCGTCTGGACCGCCGGCACCGACCCTCTCGATCCGGACGCGGCCACCATCGTCGGCCGGATCTTCGACTCGGCGGGCCAGCCGCTGGGGCCTGAGCTCCAGGTCTCGCAATCCGGCCGCACCCTGGAGCTCCCGTCCGTGGCCGTAAACGGGCAGGGCCGTTTTCTGGTCGCCTGGTCCGACAGCTCCGCCACCCGGATCCGCTACCGCCTGTTCGAGCCGTCCGGGGCCGCAGCCGGCCCGGAGAGGACCCTCGCCAACGCGGCCGGCAAATCGGCCGTCACCTCCTGGCAAGGCGGCGGCTTCGCCGTCCTCTGGACCGACATCGGCCCCTCCCTCCGGCTGATCGCGAACGACGGGCTGCCCGTCGGGGACGAGGTGCTGATCGAATCCTACTTCTCGTTCACCGGGGTCAGCCCGCGGGCCGTCGACCCGACGATCGCGGCCCAGGGGGACGGCGACCTGGTGGTGGCCTGGACCGTTCAGAACTCCAGCGGCCTGCTGTTCTCACGGCTGGCCGGCAAGATCATCCCGGTCTTCGCCGTGGACGAGGACGAGCGCGACCGCTGGACGGATCTGGACCTCGAGCTCCAGGGGGGGCAGGGCTGGATCTCCGGCACCACCGCCGCCGTCGACGGGCTGGACAACATCGTCGTCGCCTGGAAGGAGGACTTTGGCCTGGGCGGCAGCCCGATCGGGATCAACGCGAAGCGGCTGGACTCCCAAGGCCAGACGGTCGGGACCCTCCGCCAGGCCGACGCCGGCATCTGGACGCGCCTGGGAGCGCCGAAGATCGCGGCCGGCCAGAACGGCGACTTCGTGCTGGTCTGGCACGGGGTCTACGGTAGCGGGCCGGTCGGGGCGGTGCCCAGCTCGATCTACGGCCGCAGCTTCAATGGGCAGGGGGAGGCCGCCAGCGCCGCGGTCGTGATCGCGGCCCCCGCCGGCCACGGCCGGGCCAACCCGGCGGTCGCCTTGAGCCCCGGCAGCGCGGAGGCCGAGGCCTTCGTGGTCTGGCAGGAGGCGGAGGCCCGCGTCCAGCCGCCGGTGCCGGGGTGCTTCAGCGCCGGGATCGGCGGCCGGCCCATCCTCACCGGCTGCGTGCCGGGGGCGGGCCGGCTCTGCGTCGGCGACGGCCGCTTCCAGCTCCTCGCCGCCTACTCGACGCCGCGCAACGGCTCGGGCGCCGGGCAGGGGGTGAGGGTCACCCGGGACACCGGTTACTTCTGGTTCTTCGATCCCTCGAACGTCGAGCTGATGGTCAAGGTCCTCGACGGCCGGGCGGTCAACGGCAAGTTCTGGGTGTTCTACGGCTCGCTCTCGAACGTCGCCTGGAACCTCAAGGTCACCGACCTGCTGACCGGGGCCGGCAAGACCTACCAGAACCCGGCCAACCAGCTCGCCAGCCGCGGCGACACCGCCGCCCTGCCGGGGGCTCTGGCCGGCGGCGGCTCCTCCGGCGCCATCGCGGAGAGCTTCGAGGTGCGGGCCTTCGACTCGGTCGCCCTGGACCGCGAGGCGCTGCCCGCCGGATCAGCGACCGCGGCGGACGCGGTGCCGATCGACCCCGCCTCGCCTCTGGTGGTGGCCACCGCCCCCATCGATGGGCTGCTTGGGCCGTGCTCCATTTTTCCGATCACGACGCCGCTACCGACCCGGCCCGGCCTCTGCCTCAACGGCCAGCGCTTCGAGGTCGAGGTGACCTGGCGCGACCCCTTCAACGGCGGTTCCGGCGTCGGCCAGGGGGTCGGCCTCACCGAGGACAGCGGCTACTTCTGGTTCTTCGATCCGTCCAACGTCGAGCTGGTGGTGAAGGTCCTCGACGGGCGGGCGGTCAACGGCAAGTTCTGGGTCTTCTACGGCGCCCTCACCAACGTGGAGTACGACATCCAGGTCCACCCGTACGACACGGAGGCGGTGAGGACGTACCACAACCCGCCGTTCCAGTTCCGCAGCGTCGCCGATACCGGCGCCTTCGATTCGAACGGGAATTGACAGGCATGTAGAATCCTCTCCGCCGCGGCGCCTTCAGCCCGCGCCGCGCCGGAGAGGAAAGCATGAAGACACTTCGCAGCTACGTTTGTGGGGCCTGGCATGAGGCCGGGTCCGGGTTCGCGCCCCTGGTCAACCCTTCGACCGAAGAAGAGATCGCCCGCGCCTCCAGCGCCGGGGTGGACTTCGGGGCCGTCCTGGCCCACGCCCGCGAGCGCGGCGGGCCGGCGTTGCGGGCGATGACGTTCGCCCAGCGCGGGCAGCTCCTCAAGGAGATGTCCAAGGTCCTGCGCGACCACCGCGACGAGCTGCTCGCCCTCTCCGCCCTGAACACCGGCACCACCAAGCCGGACGGCTCGTTCGACATCGACGGCGGCTCGGGCACCCTGGCCTATTACGCCATGCTGTCGAAGAGCCTGGGCGACCGCCCCTTCCTGGTCGAGGGGGAGGGGGTGCAGCTCGCGCGCTCCGAGGCGTTCTGGGCCCGCCACGTGCTGGTGCCGCGCCAGGGCGTCGCGGTCCACATCAACGCCTTCAACTTCCCGGCCTGGGGCTTCGCGGAGAAGGCGGCCTGCGCCCTGCTCGCCGGCATGCCGGTGATCACCAAGCCGGCGACCTCGACCGCCATGGTGACCGAGCGCTGCGTCGAGCTGATCCTGGAGGCCGGCTTCCTCCCCGAGGGGGCGCTGCAGCTCGTCGTCGGCTCGACCGGCGATCTGCTCGACCGACTCGGACCGCAGGACGTGCTCGCCTTCACCGGCTCGGCCGACACCGCCCGCCATCTGCGCAGCAAGGCGAACCTGCTCGCCGCCTGCACCCGGGTGAACGTCGAGGCCGACAGCCTGAACGCCGCGGTGCTCGCTCCGGACGTGGCCGACGGCTCGACGACCTGGGACCTGTTCCTCAAGGACGTGCTGCGCGAGATGACCCAGAAGGCCGGCCAGAAGTGCACCGCGGTGCGCCGCATCCTGGTCCCGGCGGAGCGCGCCGGGGCGGTGCAGGACGCCCTGATCGAGCGGCTCTCGAAGGTGGTGACCGGCAATCCGGCCGACGAGTCGGTGCGGATGGGCCCGTTGCCGACCGCGGGCCAGCTCGAAGACGCGGTGCGAGGCGTCGCCGAGCTCGCCCGCTCGGCGCGGATCGTCCACGGCACCGGCCAGCGCATCGACGGCGCCGGCAGCCCGGAGGGCAAGGGGTACTTCTTCGGGCCGACCCTATTGCGCGCCGACGACGCCCGCCAGGCCGGGGCGGTCCACGAGCGCGAGGTCTTCGGACCGGTGGCGACGCTCCTGCCGTACGAGGGCACCCCCGAGGCCGCCGCGGAGATCGTGGCGCTCGGCGGCGGCACCCTGGTGACCTCGGTCTACAGCGACGACCCCGCCTGGCTCGGCACCTTCCTCGCCAACGGCGGCACCTATACCGGCCGCATCTACGTGGGCTCGGAAGCCTCGGCCCCCGAGGCCCCCGGCTCCGGCGCGGCGCTCCCCCAGGCCCTCCACGGCGGCCCCGGCCGGGCCGGCGGCGGCGAGGAGCTGGGCGGGCTCGTCGGCGTCAAGCTGTACCTCCAGCGGGTCGCCGTCCAGGGCAGCCGCGGGCTGGTGGACGGGGTGGTGGGGATGGAAGGGTGAGCGGTCAGGACGCCTCGCTCCGCAAGCACCTCCTGGAGCTCCTCGAGGGTGGGCATGCCTACAGCAAGCCCGGGCCGATCCTCGAGAAGCTGCCGTTTGCGCTACAGGGACAGGTCCCCGAGCGGGCCGAGCACAGCCCGTGGCAGGTCCTGGAGCACCTGCGCCTCGCTCAATCGGACATCCTGGAGTTCAGCCGCGATAAGGACCATGTCTCGCCGCCCTGGCCGGAGGGGTATTGGCCTGAGAGCCCGGCGCCGCCGGACGAAGGGGCCTGGGACCGCAGCGTCGAGGCGTTCTTCAGGGATCTCCAGGGGATGAAGGACCTGGTCGCCGATCCGGCGAGCGATCTGTACGAGCCCTTTCCCTGGGGCAAGGGGCAGACGCTGCTGCGCGAGGCGTTGCTGGCGGCCGACCACAACTCGCACCACTTCGGGCAGATGATCCTCCTCCGGCGGCTGCTGGGGGCTTGGCCGCCGGAGGAGTGAAGCCGGGCGGGGGCGCCCTCTCCCGCCTCTCCCGCGTGGCGGGGGAGGTTGGGGCGAGCGCACCTCCGCCCGGGGCGTTGCCCCGGGCTCAGCCAGCGCGGCCCTTTGGGCCGCAAAAGCAAAGGATTCGAACCCTTCTTCAGGCCCGAAGGGCCGAGATGACTGAGCCCGGGGCAACGCCCTGGGCGGGGAGGCGCTGCGCGCAAACGGTCCGGCGGTCTCACCGCCCCCTCCCCAACCCTCCCTCGCTTCGCGGGAGAGGGCGCCCCCGCCGCCGGCCCGTTGGGCCGGATCCCGT
>DATAHG010000240.1:0-3505 GCA_036263295.1 Thermoanaerobaculia bacterium
TCGACCCGGACGCCGCTCGCGGCCAGCAGGCAGCGCGACCAGACCCGGGAGATGCCGAACATCCAACTCCCCCGCGGCGGGATCCAGCCCACCAGGATGGACAGGACGCCGAAGATGAAGCTTCCCAGGACCAGGAAGAGGTTTCCGGTGAAAGTCGCCAGGGCTGTTCGCACCGGCCTATTCTCCCCCGCGCCGCCCACCCCGTCTAGGAGGCCCCCGCCCTCAAGAAAACAGCATTGACATAGAATCCTCTCGTGTCCGCCCCTCCGAACTTCGCCCGCCGTTTCCGGTTTCTATCCCTGCTGCGCGCCAGTCTCACCCTCGGGGCGCTCTACGACCTGGGTTTCGCGGTCCTCATGATGGCCGCCCCGGGAGTCCCGGCACGGATCCTGAATATCCCGCTGCCCGGTGAGACGTTCTATCTCTGGATCCTGGCCGTCCTGCTCGCAATGCTCGCTGCCCTCTACCTGATCGCCGCCCGCGATACCCGCCGCTACAGCGGTATCGTGGCGGTCGCGATGGCCGGTCGGCTGGCCGGCGGGCTCGTCTTTCTGGCCGCCGCCCTGATGCGGTCCGATCTGGGCGGGCTCTACCCGCTGGCCGCCGCCGACCTGGCCTTCGGCCTTGCCCACGCCGCATTCTGGCTGCCGATCCGCTCGTGAAACGCAAGATCACGGAGGAGACCGGCTCCCTCGCCTTACTCACGGTGCGGGCTTTCGTGGCGATCTTCACCCCGCCCTATGAGATCGGGCTCTGGGTGCGCCAGATGGAGCAGATCGGCGTGCGCTCCCTGGGTGTCGCCAGCATCACCACCATCTTTACCGGCATGGTTCTTGCTCTTCAGACCGCCTACAGCCTGCCAGCGCTCGGGATCAAGTACTACATCGGCTCGGTGGTCTCGAAATCGCTGGTACGAGAGCTGGGGCCGGTCCTCACGGCGCTGATCGTCGGCGGCCGGATCGGCTCGGGGATGACGGCCGAAATCGGCACGATGAAGGTGACGGAACAGATCGACGCCCTGCGTTCGATGGCGTCCGATCCGGTCAAGAAACTGGTGGCTCCCAAGCTCATCGCGACCCTGATCATGCTGCCCGCTCTGACCATCATCGGCGACGCCCTCGGCATCCTCGGCGGACTGGTCGTCGCGACCTTCACTCTGAACCTCACCCCGGGCCTCTATTTGAACGACGTGTTCGAATCCCTGACCCTGGCGGATGTCGCGAGCGGCATCGGCAAAGCCTTCTTTTTCGGATATTTCATCGCGATTGTCGGGTGCTACAACGGTTTGCACACCACCGGCGGCGCCGACGGCGTCGGTCGGGCGACGACCAATACGGTCGTGGTGGCCGCCATCCTCGTCCTGGTCTCCGATTTCTTCCTCACCAAGCTGTTCTACCTCCTGGCGTGAAGGATCCCGCTTTGCGTGAGACATCGAGCGAGGCACCGGGCGAGGCGATGTTCCAGGTGCGCGGCATGACCAAGAAATATGGCGGCCGGACCATCCTCGACGGGTTGAATTTCGACGTCAACCGCGGCGAGTGCCTGGTGATTCTCGGCCGCTCGGGGAGCGGCAAGAGCGTGACGCTGCGCCAGCTCAACGGTCTGGAAACGCCTGAGGCCGGCACGGTGATGTTCGGCGGTATCAACCTGACCGAGCTCAGCGAGCACCAGCTCTTCCCGTATCGCCGCCGGATCGGCATGCTGTTCCAGAGCGGCGCCCTGTTCGATTCGATGAACGTGTTCGACAACATCGCCTTCCCGTTGCGCGAGCACTCCGGCAAGAGCGAGGGCGAGATCGCCGAGACGGTCCGCCAGAAACTCGAAATGGTGCGCTTGAAGGACGTCGAGAAGAAGATGCCTTCCGACCTCTCGGGCGGCATGCGCAAGCGGGCGGCCCTCGCCCGCTCGCTCGCCCTCGACCCGGAGGCGATGCTGTTTGACGAGCCCACCACCGGGCTCGACCCTGTCACCTCGGCGACCATCGGCAAGCTGATCCGCTCCATCCAGTCGGAGCTCGGGGTCACCTCCGTGGTCGTCACCCATGACATTCCGCTCGCCCGCCACGTCGGCGACCGGCTGGCGTTCCTGTCCGCCGGCCGTTTCACCTTCATCGGCGACTGGGAGCAGGCCGAGCGCGACCGCGAGACTGAGCTCGCCGATTTCCTTGACGGGCGTGACCCCGAAGAGGTTCAGGAGGGTGCCCATGTCGCCTAGAGGGGGACGCGAGGCTCGCGTCGGTCTGGTCATTCTGGCGGCCCTGGTGGTCCTCGCCGCCGGAATCTTCCTGATCGGCGACAAGAACAACCTGTTCAGCAAGAAGCACCGCTATTTCGTCGAGTTCAACTCGGTGAGCGGGCTCAAGCCCGGCAGCCCGGTGCAGCTCGACGGCGTCGACGTCGGCACGATCGAAGAGGTCAATCTGCCGCGCGACCCGAACCGCAAGCAGATCCAGGTCTGGATCTCGGTGGACCGGCGCTACGCCGAGCGCATCCGCGGGCCGGTTCTGATCGAAGGGCGACTACCGCCGCTGGGCCGGAATGCGCCGCCGTCGCAGGCGCGCATCAAGACCCTCGGCCTGCTGGGCGACAAGTTCATTGAGCTCAGCTCCGGTGCCGCCGAGTTTCCGCTCATCCCGACCGACGGGCAGATCCCGGCCGCCCAGCCCACCAACGTCGACGCCCTGCTCGCCTCGGGCGAGGACGTGATGGACAACGTGGTCGAGATCTCCGCCTCGCTCTCCGACATCCTCGGCCGCATGGAGCGCGGCGAAGGGTTGCTCGGCGAGCTGACGTCGAATTCGCCGTCCGGCGAGCGGCTCAAGAATTCGCTGATCGGCACCTCGGAGACCCTGCAGCGCATCGCCAACAAGATCGAGACCGGCGACGGCCCGCTGCCGCGGCTGCTCAACGACCGCGCCATGGCCGATCAGCTCACCCAGTCGCTCGACCGCCTGAACGGCCTGCTCGCCAGCGCCCAGACCGGCCCCGGCCTGCTACCCGGGCTGCTGAACGACCCCGCCACCAAGGCGCAATTCGATCAGACGCTGGCGTCTTTGAATCAAGTGGCGCGGGATCTGCAAGGTTTTACGGCCGACCTGGAGAAGAGCGACGCCCTGCTTCCCAAGCTGGTCAAGGACGAGGAGTACGGCCGCGAGATCACCGACGAGATCCGCGACATCGTGAACCGGCTCGATACGATTTCGGTCCGGCTCACCGAGGGCAAGGGGACGGCCGCGAAGCTCATCAACGACCCCCAGGTCTACGAGGCGGTCAACGACATCCTGATCGGGGTCAACGAGTCGCGTTTCCTGCGCTGGTTGATCCGCAACCGCCAGAACGCGGGGATCAAGAAGCGTTACGACGATACCCGGGACGCTCTGGAGCAGTCTGGCCAGACGCCGCCGCCGCTCGAAGGCGCGCCCGGGGAGGGCGAGAAGAAGGTCGAAGAAGAGAGCACCGGGACGGCGCCTCCGCCGGCCGAGTCGGCCGAGCCGGCGGCGCCCCCG
>DATAHG010000241.1:0-7906 GCA_036263295.1 Thermoanaerobaculia bacterium
ACGATGAAATCCAGCGTATCCATCCGGTCGGCCGCGAAGCAGGCGGCGCCGTACGCCACCGCTTCGAAAGGTTGCCAGGCGCGCACCCGGCGGCGCTCGAAACGCTCTTCGAAAAAAGAGAAGAATCCCGGCAGCAGCGTCGAGCCTCCCACCAGCAGCACGTCCTCCACATCCGCCGCGGTGAGGCCCGCCTGCTCCAGCACCCCCTCGACCGAATGGGCAAGGCTGCGATAAAAACCTTGCTGATCCAGGATCCCCCGCAGCCGTTCGCGGTCGAGCCGGACCGTGCCGCCGCCGGGCCGGGTCTCCATCCGGAAGGTCTGCCCCGGCGGGCTCATCAGGAAGGCCACGTCCTGCTCAAAGTAGACGGCCTCCTTCACCCGGCAGGCCTCGGCGAGCATCAGCCGCCGCCAGATGCGGCTGACCTCGTCGTCGTCCGCATCGAGGTCGTGCCCCATCTCGCGGCACAACTCGTTCAGCACCCAGCCGTCGACGGCATTGCCGCCGAGCGGGAGGCCGCGCTTCGCCAGCACCGCCGCCTCGCCGGCCGCCGCGTCTTTCGGCGAGAGGCGGACGAGGACCACGTGCATGGTGCCGCCCCCGACGTCCACGACGAGGACGGTGCGCGGATGGTCCAGGCTGATCCCATAGCCCAGCGCGGCGGCCACCGGCTCATCCACGAAGCGGACCCGCCGCACGCCCAGATGGCGCAACGCCTGCTGCACCTCGGCGCGATAGGTTTCGAAAGCGGCCACCGGAGAGGTGACCACAAGATCCCGCACCCGCTGTCCCGAAACTTTTTTGATCTCGCGCAGCAGCTCGCGGAGAAAGGCGTTGGCGGCGTCGCGGGCGGTGACGCTCTCGCGCCCCACCCGCGCCAGCGGCCGCAGCGCCTCGCCGCTCAAGGCGGGTTTGAAGGTGGGGACGAACGCGGGGTGGGACACGCCCTCATTGCGCTCCAGCGCCGGCCGCCCGATCAGCGCCCGCTGGCCGAGAAAGAACCGCCGAGCCAACGGGGGCCAGTTCCCCAGGCGGTCCACCACCCCCGGCTTTTCGAGGAAATGGACCACCGACGGCACCAATCGCGGCGCCTCCAGGGGATCGGACGTCTCCAGCTTCCGGCAGACCGCCGGCAGCTCGACCAGCCGCGGCCGGCCGAGAGACTCGTCCCAACAAGCCACGCCTGAATTGGTTGTCCCCAGGTCGAGCGCCCAGCCCGCCTGGCCGCGAGAGAAGGCCATTTCGGGGGATTATAGCGTCGAAGTCGTCGCCGCTACGGGGCAAGGGACTACGTGTTGCTGGGCGATATCGACGGGTTCTGAGTTTTGTTGACGCGGCTGACTCCGGCGGCGCAGATATTGCATTGAGCTAGAGTAGCGGTCATCGCCAGCCCCGAAAGCAATTCGCCTATGCTGGGTCGACTGATCGGGACTTGCTCGAATGGCCGCGACCAGGAGAACACAACATGTCTAACACCATTGTGGAAACTCATCCCAACGTCCTCTCAACCTCCGCCATCCTCGGCGATAGCGTCGTCAATCGTACCGGTGAGAAGCTCGGCAAAATCGAAGAGCTCATGCTCGACCTGGAGAAGGGGCGCGTCGCCTATGCCGTCCTCTCCCTCGGCGGTTTCCTGGGGATGGGCGACAAGATGTTCGCCGTTCCGTTCGAGGCGCTGAAGCTCGATGCCACCCGTGAGCACTTCACGCTCGACTTCGACAAGGACAAGCTGATGAAGGCCCCCGGCTTCGATAAGAGCAACCCCCCGAAGGCGACGGACCGCACCTGGGGTGCCGAAGTCTACAAGTTCTACGGTTACAAGCCCTACTGGCAGTAGAACCCGCGCAAGATCGAGAGTAGGACTGAGGGGCGGCCGTACGGCCGCCCCTTTTTCTTTTAGGCGAGGGCGACGGCGGCCGGGCACATCGGTAAGGCTTACGTGTAGGGATTGCCGATCGTGCCTCAGATGGCCGAAGAGCCGGGATCGAGATCCAGAGCGGCGCATCCGTCCCGGTCTTCCAGTTATGCTCTCGCCATGGACTTCCCCGCCGATCCGATCGCCGCCGTCACCCATCCCGATCCCTATCCGTTCTACGCGGACCTCGTCGCCAGGAAACCTTTCTATCGGGACGACGCCCTGCGCCTCTGGGTGGCCTCCGGGGCCGAGGCGGTCGCCGCGGTGCTTTCCCACGATCTCTGCCGGGTGCGGCCGCCGGACGAGCCCGTTCCCAAGGCGCTGCTCGGCTCGCCGGCCGGCGAGGTCTTCCGGCATCTGATGCGGATGAACGACGGGTCCGGTCACTGCCCTTTCAAGGCCGCCATCTCCGCGGCCATGGGGGACCTTCACCCGGACCAGGTCGCCAGGCAGAGCCAGGAACGGGCCCGCGCCCTTGCCACGGAGATCGGGCTCGGCCCGGATCCCGGGTCTCTCGGGGATTTCGCCTTCCGCCTCCCGGTCTACGTCACCGCGAGCCTGCTGGGCGTCCCGCCCGGCGACCTGGGTCAGGTCGCCGACTGGACGCACCGCTTCGTGGCCGCCGTGGCGCCCGGCTGTGCTCCCGAGCCCCTGGAGCGGGGCAAGGCGGCCGCCAGCTCTCTGCTCGCATTCTTCCGCTCTCTCCTTCTCCTGGGCACCAGCGCGGGACTGCTGGCCGCCTTCGCCCGGGAAGCGCGCCGGGCCGGCGTGGAGGATGAAAACGCGATCGCCGCCAACGGCATCGGGCTCCTGTTCCAGTCCCACGACGCCACGGCCGGTCTGATCGGCAACACGTTGCTGGCCCTCGCCACGCATGGGGAAGCGCGCGAGCAGGTGGCCGCCGACCCCGAAGGGCTCGGCGCCGCGGTGCTGGAGACGTTGCGCTACGATCCGCCGGTCCAGAACACCCGCCGCTTCCTCGCCGGAGACGGCCTGGTCCTGGGCCAGGAGCTGGCCCGCGGCGACGGCATCCTCGTCGTGCTCGCGGCAGCCAACCGGGATCCGGCGCTTCATTCAAATCCCGATCAGTTCGATCTCCTCCGGAAGGATCGGCGGACCCTCACCTTCGGCGCCGGCATCCACCAATGTCCCGGCGAAGAGCTGGCCCGGACGATCGCTCAGGCCGGAATCGAGCAGGCGCTGCTCAGCCGGCTCGATCTCGATCGCTTCCTTGCGGCCCGCACCTACCGGCCTTCGCTGAACGGGCGCCTTCCTTTCGCGTAACCCGGTAGAATATCTGGGCTTCTACACGCGAAAGGAGAAGGAGCATGTCGAGAGCCAAGACGTTGGCGGCGGCCGGGATGCTGGCGGGCCTGCTGTTCGCCCCGGTGCGGGGGTGGGCCCGGCAGACAGAACCGGCCTCGGCGTCCGAGGTGAGCGCCCTGCGGGAGGACTACCGCAAGGACGACGCCGGACTGGTCCGCGAGGTGCGCCTCGCTCTCGTGTGCTACGGCGGCAGCTCGCTGGCGATCTACATGCACGGCAACACCAAGGAGCTGTTCCGCCTGGTCCAGGCCTCCAAGGCGCTGGAGATCGACGCCAAGGCCTCCGACCCGGCCCTCAAGAATGCCGTCCTGAGCAATGAACGGCCGGTGCCGGGCGCGGCGGGCCAGAAGCTCACCGGCTCGACCCGGCAGTGGTACGAGCGCCTGCTGGAGCTCTGGGCGAACGACCCGGAAAAGGTTCGCACCCGGGTGATGATCGATGTGATCGCCGGCACCTCGGCCGGTGGCATCAACGGAGTCATCCTCGCCAAGGCGTTGGCGCACGACGTACCGGTCGATGAGCTGACGGAGCTCTGGATGACCAAGGCTTCGCTCTCCCGGCTGACCAATCACTATTTCGGCCTGTTTCGCGTCCTCGCCGGCCGCGCGCCGGTGGATGGCGACGCGATGCTCGGCTGGCTGCACGATGCGTTGGCGAACATGGACGGCGCCAATGCCGGCCACAGCCTATTGCCCAAGGGCGACCGCCTCGACCTCTTCGTCACCACGACCGACCGGTACGGCTACCCGCAGAACCTGCTGGTGGGAAACCCGGACTCCGCCGCGGAGGCGCGCCACCGGCACGTCATGCATTTCATCTATCCCGGCGTCAACGACGGTTGCGGTCCGGAAGCCAAGGACGACCACTTCTGCCCTTATTGGACGCCGGCGCTGGCCTTCGCCGCCCGCGCCTCCTCGTCGATCCCGGGCGTCTTTCCGCCACTCGGGCTCCCGCACGCGCTGCAGACGGTCGGCCCAAAGCCGCTCGGGACGCTGCAGAACGACGTGGCGACGAATATATTCCGCAACTACCAGCTCCAGCAACCCAACCGGGATAACAGCTATCTGGAGAAGACCTTCTTCGTAGACGGCGGTGTGCTCGACAACCATCCGTTCGATCCCGCCATCGCGGAGGTCTTCAAGCGGCCCCAAAACCAGGAGGTCCGGCGCTTCCTCATCTATCTCCAACCGGACCCCGGACAGCTTCCGGCGGGGGCGTCTGGAAAGTACCCTTCCCTCCTGCCCACCATCTGGTCCGGCCTCTCCAGCCTCCCCAGCGGGCAGCCGATCCTCGACAGCCTCGCGGATGTCGCCGAGCACAACGTCCGCCTGGACCGGCTGCGCGACATCGTGCGCGCCGAGGAGCAGGCGGCGCGCGTCAAGGAACAACAGGGCGGCAGCGGCGGCGACTGTTCCAAACCCGCCGACCTGTCGGTGGCGGAACGGTTCGCGTGCGCCGTCGGCGTCTCCCCCGAAAACATCGATACCCGGCTGGCCAAGGCCACGATTCCCGAGATGGCCGAGCTACGCCGCAAGCTCGAGCGGGTGGCCCGCGAAGGAAACAACGAGCTGGCCGACCGGAGCTATATCAGCGTCCGCGTGCATTCGGTGCTGGAGCAGCTCGTGACCGTGATCTCTTCCGAGCGGGCTTGCAACTACCCGCCCGACAGCGCCCACCGCGCCCTGGTCCGCAAGATCGTCGAGCGGTGGGCCATGGAGCGGAACCTGATCGGTTCCCCCGACAAACCGGGGGGCGATCTGGAAGCCCAACTCGCTTTCATCGAGCAGTTCGACGTCGGCTATCTCCGCCGCCAGCTCCGCTTCGTCGTCGATTGGATCAATATTCAGTACGAGGGGGACGAGGAGGGCAACCTTCCGGACGCCGCGCGGCGGAAACAGCTCGACGCCGTCAAGACCGCGGCCTCTCGCGAGATCGACCAGCTCACCTCCTTCGTCGAGGGCTCCTCCCCCCAGATGGCGGACAATCTCGGACAGGTGCAGGCTCTCTTCGGAAACCTCAATCCCTGGAAAGGGATCGGCGAGCTGAACCAGTCGCTCGACAATCAGGCGGCCGCCTTTGTCGGCGATCCTCAAAAGCTCGCCGCCCTCGACGCCTTGCGGAGCGAGTTGGGAAGCCAGCTTCTTCTGCTGCAACAGAATGTCCGTGCGGAATCCTTCGAATCCTTTAACAAGCTGACCGCGGGCTGGGGGTCCGCGGACCGGCGCGAGATCCTGGTGCGCTACATGGGATTCCCCTTCTGGGATCAGCAGATCTATCCCCTCCTGGCTTTCGCGGACATCGGGGAATTCGACCAGGTCAAGATATTCCGCCTGAGCCCCAACGATGCCACCCTCCTCGGGGGCGGCCCGGCGAGCGAGAAGCTGGTCGGGTCGAAAGCAGCCCATTTCGGCGCCTTCCTGTCGCGGCCGGGTCGCGAGGGCGACTACCTCTGGGGGCGCCTCGACGCCGCCGAGCGCCTGTTGACACTGCTCGATCTCCCGAACGCCGGAGCGAAACCCCTCTTCACCGCCATCCTCGACGAGGAGCAGAAGGCGGGACAGGTCCGGGACTCGATCCTCAAGGCCCGGCGGAAGCAAGTCGCGGCCCTTCCCTGAGGGCCCCTATGCGCCGACTCTTGGGCCGGCACGCCGGCCGCGCCTTCCTGTTGGCCGCCGTCCTGCTGATCGCGGCCTCGGCCACGGCGGCGGCACCGGCATCGTCGAAGCCGCAGGCCGAGCCCTGGAAGGCCCGCGCCGGCGACGATCCGCGCTGGGCGAACCCCGCTTTCGACGACTCGGCGTGGCCGGCGGTGCCCCTCCCCGCGACCTGGAAAAAGCAGGGCTTCTCCGGCCTCGACGGCTACGTCTGGTTTCGCCGCGAGGTGCGGCTCGACCCGGAGGCGCGCCTCGCCGCCGCACGCGGCGAGCTGTCCCTCCTGCTTGGCGCCTCGCGGTATGGGGGCTATGAGGTCTACGCCGGCGGGCAGCGGGTCGGCGCCTCTCGCGGCTGGCCCGCCCGGCTGGCGTTCCCCTCTCCGAAGGCTTTCCCCATCCCCCGGGAGGCCATCCGGGTGGTCCGGAGCGCCGGAGCCGGAGGGGCCCAGGGAGCCGAGGGGGAGATCCAGACCCTGAGCCTTGCGCTCCGCGTGCGGCGCGTGGCCTGGGCCTCGGACGCCGACCCGCTGTCGGAAGCGGTGGAGGGCTTGCCAGCCCTGGGATCCCATCCGGCCTTCGAAGACCGCCTCCAGGCCGAGTGGAAGCGCAAGCTCCTGGGCGAGCTCCCGCTGCTCCTTCTGGCGGCGCTCTTCGCCGCGGTCGCCCTGGTCCATCTGCTGCTGTTCAGCCGCGACCGCCGGCAGGCGGAGTATCTCTGGTTCGGCCTGCTCGCCCTGGCCTTCGCGGTCAACACGTTCGCCAGCACCTACTGGATCTACGAGGTCACGCTCCGCCGCGATGTCGCGGCCCGCTGGACCGGCCTCTCCGGGCATCTCGCCGCGGCGCTGGCGCTGCAGTTCCTCTGGCACCTCTTCGGCCGCCGCGTCTCCCTTCCTTCGCGGGCCTATCAGCTCTCTCACGTCGCGCTCGCCGCTTTCGTCGGCCTGTGGCCTGATCCTCGCGCCATCATCGCGAGCGACGCGCTACGCTCGGCGTGGCTCCTGCCGCTGCTGATCGGGGCCGCGGTGCTCATCCTGTGGGAGGCCCGGCGCGGCGACGCGGACGCGCGCACAATCGCTGCCGGCGGGCTGGCGATGATCGCGATCCAGGGCGTCGAGCTGGGACGCCGCCTCCTGCCCCTGGCCTGGGCTGTCCCGTTCTCGCTGGCGGGATTCGGTTTCGCTGCGATGCTGCTGTCTATGGGCGTCGCCCTCTCCAACCGCTTCCGCCGGGTGCATGACGAGCTTGGACGGCTGCGGCTCCACCTGGAGGAGCAGGTGCAGGAGCGCACCCGCGAATTGGCGGAGGCCCGCGACCAGGCGCTCGCCGCCAGCCGCGCCAAGAGCGAGTTCCTCGCCAACGTCAGCCACGAGATCCGCACGCCGCTCAACGGCGTCATCGGAACGGCCGACCTGTTGGCGCTGACACCCCTGACCCCGGCGCAGCAGCGGTATGTTGAAGCCCTTCAGATCAGCGGCGACGCTCTCCTGAGGAGGATCGAGGACATCCTCGACTTCTCTCGCACCGAGTCGCGGACACTACGCCTGGAGCACGTGCCGTTTCGCCTCAGGGAGGTGGTCGAGGAGAGCTTCCGGATCATCGCCCCGCTGGCGTCCCAGGCGGGGCTGGGGCTGCGGGCCGAGATCGGACCGGACCTGCCCGAGGTCCTGATGGGCGATGGCGGCCGCGTCGGCCAGATCCTGGTCAATTTGCTGAGTAATGCCGTGAAGTTCACGCCCCAAGGAGAGGTGCGCGTGGAGGCCACCGCCCGTCCCCTTCCGATCGAACGCAAGGAAGGCGAGGAACGCAGACGCGGCGGGTTCGAGGTTCAGGTGACCGTCCGCGACACCGGCATCGGCATTGCGAGCGGCGATCTGCCCCGCCTCTTCACCCCTTTCCAGCAACTCGACGGCTCCGCCTCGCGCCGCTACGGCGGCGTGGGGCTCGGCCTTGCCATCAGCAAGCGCCTGACGGAGCTGATGAGCGGCCGAATCTGGGTAGAGAGCGCCCC
>DATAHG010000242.1:0-5631 GCA_036263295.1 Thermoanaerobaculia bacterium
TTCCTGCCCAGCTATCCGCTCTGGGTCTGGGTGGTCCCCACCTTTCGATACGACGAGATGCGCGAGCTCTATTCGGAGCTGTTGGAAAACGCCGTCGCCGTGCCGAGCGCGACGACCGACCGGCTCTGCCAGGCCGCCGGAGCGGCCGGCGTCAATGTCGTGATCGGGATCAACGAGCTGAATACCGAGGCGAGCGGCACCACGCTTTACAACAGCCTGCTCTTCATCGGCGCGGACGGCCGCCTCCTCGGCAAGCACCGCAAGCTCATCCCCTCCGCGGCGGAGCGCATCGTCCATGCCCAGGGCGACGGCAGCACGCTCCAGGTCTTCGACACCTCCGTCGGGCGCCTGACCGGGCTGATCTGCTGGGAGAATTACATGCCGCTCGCGCGGTACTCCCTGTACTCCTGGGGCACGCAGATCCTGGCGGCTCCGACCTGGGATCGCGGCGAGCCGTGGACATCGACCCTGCGGCACATCGCGAAGGAGGGGCGGATCTATGTCGTGGGCTGCTGCTCGCCCACCCGGCGGTCCGACATTCCGGACCGTTACAACTTCAAGCATGCTCACCTCCCTCCCGAGATGGACTGGATCAACGTCGGAGGCAGCACGATCATCGATCCGGACGGCGCCTTCCTGGTGGAGCCGGTGAACCAGCGGGAGGAGATCCTCTATGCCGAGGTCCAGCCGCGCAAACTGAAAGGCCCCCGTTTCCAACTCGACGTGGCCGGGCACTACGCCAGGCCCGACATCTTTCACCTCACCGTCGACCGCCGTCCGCACTCCGTGGTGCATTCGCTGGAGGCCGAGCCGGTCGTAGAGGTCGGAGAGGCGGAGGAGCCGGAAATCGACCGAGTCGACGAATCATTGAAACATCTGCTGTAACGTTTTCTAAATCGTTTCGCCTCTCCTTCTGGCGGCGCCAACTCCGGCGGCCGTGGTGTAACCCTGTCAGGAGGAAACCATGCAAAACGAAGATCGCCCCCCTGCTTCTCATAGTAAGCCTTCGCGTAGAACCATCCGGCTGACTTTTCGAGCCGCGGACGGCAAGGTCCAGCTCGTATCCGCCGAGCGTCTGGAAATGATCTGTCCCCCCTCGGTTGGAGAGCGCCCCGAGGCGGGGCGTCATAGCGGTTTCTGGATGGAGCTTCGCGATGCGAACGATCGCACGCTCTTCCATCGGCTGTTGCATTCTCCGCTCGGCGACTCGGTCGAGGTGCATTCGCCGGACGGCCAGATCCGCCGTGAATTCGGTGCTCCCAGGGAAAATGTTTTCCAAGTGCTGGTGCCGGACGACGGCGCCGCGCAGTCCATCGCGCTGATGGGCGAGTCGCTCGATCCTGCCGAGCTCCAGGAGAAATCCAGGGCCGACAAGGCCGAAGGAGGCTCGCGGGAGCTCGCACGATTCGATCTGCCGGGAGGTGTGCGATGAGCGCCACCGACGGGTATGTGGTGGGGAAGACCAAGGTCGTCGATCATGGCCCCGACAGCGCGCGCTGGAATCTGGTGATCGTCGGCGACGGCTATCAGGTGGGCGAGCTCACCCAATACCACACGGATGTTCAGAATTTTGTGAACACGCTGCGCGCGACGCCGCCTTACCTCGAGCTGTTCGCCGGCATCAACGTCTACCGCATTGACGTCGTGTCGACCGACAGCGGCGCCGACCTGCCGACCGAATGCGGCGGCTCGGGGGCCGCGCCGAGGACCTATTTCGACGCGACGTTCTGCAGCGTCGGGCCGGGGGGAGTGCGAATCGAACGCCTCCTGACAGTGAACACGGCCCTCGCGCTTTCCGTCGCGGGGGCGCAGGTTCCTGCGTACCATCAGGTGCTCGCGATCGTGAATTCGAGCAAGTATGGAGGGGCGGGCGGAACGGTCGCGAGTTGCTCGACCAATTTCCAGGCGTCGGAGATCGCTATTCATGAGATCGGTCACAGCGCCTTCGGCCTGGCCGACGAGTACGGCGGCAATGGCGTCGGGACGACGGCGGGCGAGTCACCGAAACCCAACGTGACGCGGGATACGAACCGGGCGACCAACAAGTGGCGCGCCCTGATCGATGCCGCGACTCCGATGCCCTCGGCGTGCGACGGTAGTTGCGCGTCCTCGACCTGCGTACCGCCGGGGACTCCGCCGGCCGCCGGCGCGGTCGGCACCTACGAGGGGGGAGACTATTCCGACTGTAATGTCTATCGGCCGCTCCCGCGCTGCTACATGCGCGATTACGGGCCGTTCTGTCCGGTCTGCGCGGGAGTGATCCGGGCGACGCTGCAGCCGTTCGTCCCGGCCGAATCGATCAATCTCCTGACCCCCAGCATCGCCTTCACGAATGTCCCGGCGGGCATGGGGGGCGTGGGAGTCACCACCTTCCGGGCGATTGTCTTCGAGGTCGTGACCTTTCGTACGCTCAACTTCGCGATCATCGCCGGTCCCACCGGGGGATTCCTCATCCAGGGCCCCACCTCGGTGCCGGTCACCACCGATCCGATCCTCCCCGCAACCTACGCCCGCCTCTGGCTGTCCTACACCTCGACCAACCCGGGAGACATGGCCAACGGCAGCGTGACGGTTCGTTGCAACGAGACGGGGCAGACGTGGCCGATCAATATCGTGGCCAACACGATCGCGCGCCCCAAGTCGGCGGTCGCTCTCATTCTCGACCGCTCGTACAGCATGAGCGAGGACGCGGGAGACGCCGTCACCAAGGTCCAGAAACTCAGAGAGGCCGCAAACACCTTCATCAACGTCATGCTGCCGGGCGACGGCATCGGCGTGGTGCGTTTCAATGAAGCGGCGCAGCGCCTGATGGAGGTGCAGGACGTGGGCGGGCCGGGCGGAGCCGGGCGCACCGCGGCGATCGGCCACCTGGGCAGCGAGATCGATCCTTCGGGCGCGACCTCGATCGGCGATGGCGTCGTCAAGGGAAAGCAGATGCTCGACGACGCGCAGGCCGCGGCGGTGTCGCCTTACGACAACCTGGCGATGGTTGTGTTGACGGACGGAATGTGGAACCAGCCGCCCTCCCTGGCGAGCATCTCCGGCAGCATCACGGCGAAGACCTATGCCGTGGGGCTGGGATTGCCGTCGAACATCAGCGTTCCCGCACTGACGACTCTCTGCCAGGGGCATCAGGGATACCTTCTGGTCACGGGCGCGCTCTCGACCGATCAGTCGATGCGGCTCAGCAAGTATTTCCTCCAGGTGCTGGCAGGCGTCACCAACGCCCAGATCGCCGCCGACCCCCGCGGCGTTCTCGACATCACCGCCGAGCACCGCATCCCATTCTGGATGTCCGAGGCGGACTACGGAATGGACTGCATCGTGCTGAGCCCCTATCCGCAAGTGATCGATTTCCAACTCGAAGCGCCGGACGGCACGCGGATCACACCAGCCTCCGGGCCGGGCGGGGCGAATGCGCAATTCGTGCTGAGCCAATACACCTCCTACTACCGCTGCGCGCTGCCAGTTCTGCCCGCGAACGCCGACGGCAGTCACGATGGGCTCTGGCACGCCGTGCTGCGGCTCGGCCGTTCCTCACCGGCCACCGGCGTCCTCACCCATGTACCGTCGCCGGAGACCTACGGCACGTACTATCAGCCCGGGCGGGCGGCCTTGCCCTACGAGCTGGTGGTGCACGCCTATTCGAGCCTCACGTTCTCCGCCCTCCTGACGCAGGACAGCTTCGAAGTGGGCGCCCTGGCGCATCTCACGGCCGTGTTGCGAGAATATGATGCGCCGCTCGAAGGGAGCCTGCGGGTCTGGGCCGAGATCCAGAGGCCCGACGGCGGCCTGGACCTGGTCGCTCTCTCGCGCGATTCAGGGGGGCAGTTCCTGGCCTCCTACGAGCTACGGATCCCTGGCGTATTCACCGTCCGCGTGCGAGCCCGCGGCGAGACCCGGCACGCTCGTCCATTCGAACGCGAGCAGACCCTCACCGCCGTCGCGGTGGTCGGAGGAGACATCTGGGACCCGAACGATCCGAAGACGCACGGCTTTTGCGAGCTGCTCGACTGCCTGCGTGAAAAGGGTGTGATCAACGAGGAGTTGGTGCGACGCTTCCGCGAGTGGGGCATCGATCTCTCCGGCCTGCTCAAGTGCCTCGAAGGTCACTGCCACTCGACGGCCGACGATCTGGAGACCCGCCGTCCCCAGAAGCCCACGACCAGGGCCGACGACCCGGTGGCGGGCGTCTCATTGGAGCGCTTGGTCGACCTGCTCGCCGAGCGGGTGGGGGAGAGGTTGCGCGGGAAGTTCTGAAGCGAAGCCCTTCCTTTCTGCTTCCTGTGGTGCCGGCTCCGGTCTGTCCTTCCAGACCGGAGCCGGCACACCTCCGCTCCACAGCCTCTCCTGATAAGCTGCCGCAAACGATCAGGCGAGGATCTGCATGGAAACACGGCTGTTGAAGCACGGCATCGCCGAGTTGGAGAAAGAATTCGAGCGACGGCAGGACGACCTCGATTACCTCAAGGTCCTGCATCACGAATTGACCTTTCGGTCTGTCCCACGCGCTCTGAAGCTGCGTTCCCGGGTAGAAGCGATCCTTGGAATCGAGCCCGAGCCGACTCGCCGCGAAGCCCCCAAGCCGCTCGCTCGGCTAGAGTCGAATCCGGCGCCAGTCCCGGCTCCGGAGCCGCCCGCCTTGCCGCAACCCTTCGATCCGGATTCCTTTCCTTCTCACGCGAAGCCTGAAGATTCGAGCCAGGGGCCGCCGCCTCCGATCACAGATGCTCCTGAGGAGATTCTTGCCGCCTGGACGGCTCTGGAGGCTCTTTCTCCCCAGTCCTTTCGAAGGCCGGAGGACCTGGCCGGAGGGGATCGCACGGCGGTAGCCTGGCTCGACCGGGGGCGCCTCCCCTGGGAGGGATCCGGAGAGAAGGCGCGTCCGAAGACCCGGCTCTACTACCAGGTGATCCTTGGGACGATCGACCTCGGAAAGGCGACGGCCCTCCTTCTGGCGCGCTACACGGATTCCCGAGCGGAGCGCCCCGGCGCGCGGGGCGAGGCGGCCCTGGCCGTGGTGACGGTCGACCAGGCGGGGCTGCCGGTCGGTGAGCCGGCCGTGTCCAGCTTTGCCTGGGCACTGCCTCGCGCCCTGCGCGGGGGCTTGGCAGAACTGGCGGAGTGGCGCCGCGCGGAAAAGCCACTGGTCGAAAAGCTGGATGAGATCCTGCGGCGGGGTGACGAGGAGAAAGAGTTGCCCCTGGACGGTCCGATGCTCCAGGCGGCTTTCGGCTGGCTTGCCGCGAGCCTCGGGTTGCCGGCGGATCTGATCTCTCCGCCCCGGTTCGCCGTGCGTGCCTATACCAGCCTGCGCAATCCCGAGCCCCCCGAGCCCCTGCTGCTCAACAGTTTTTATCTGGATGACCTCGTCAAGGCCAGGACTCTTTTCACCGAGGGCGGTTCGACGCGCAATCTCCGCCTCTATCTGGGCCAGGACGCGCCGGCGCAACGCCGTGACCTTCTGAATGACCTGGCGGCCCTGGAGGAGACAGTGGAGCCGCGCAGGATTCCGCCGGCGCGGTGGCCCGGCCCGGGCAGGCACCCCCTGGTGCTCCTTCAGCAAGCCGCCGTGAATCTTGGAATCGAGGAATTGAAAGATGGCGGCGTGTTCGCGGTCAATGGACCCCC
>DATAHG010000243.1:0-7020 GCA_036263295.1 Thermoanaerobaculia bacterium
TACTTTCTGTGGGTCCACTACATCGACCCGCACTTCCCCTACACGCCGCCGGGCGAGTACGCCAATCGTTTCCAGAACGACGCGCATTTCGACGCCAGCAAGAAGATCCAGATCTACGACAAGCCGCGCCAGCAGATGACCGGGATCGGCCAGGAGCAGATCCTCGACGGCCGCGACGAGCTGGCGTTCTACGTCGCCCGCTACGACGCCGAGATCGCCTACAACGACCGCTCCATCGGCGTGCTGCTCGCGGAGCTCCAGAAGCGCGGCCTGATGAAGAAGACCCTGACCGCGCTCACCGCCGACCACGGCGAGTCGCTCGGCGAGCACGACTACTACTTCGACCATGGCCGGTTCAGCTTCCAGAGCTGCCTGCGGGTGCCGCTGATCCTGCACTACCCCGGCGTGCTCGCGCCGCGGGTCGACAAGGATCCGGTCGAGCTGATCAACCTCGCCCCGACCTTCCTGGAGGCGGCCGGGATCGAGCTGCCGGGCGGCGTCTGGAAGCAGGGGCGGAGCCTCACCCCGCGTCTGCGCGGCCAGGCGATGGCTATGCCGGAGGACAAGGAGGGCGAGGGCGAGGCCGCCGGCGGCCCCGCTCCGAGCCTCAGCCAGCCCGGCCTCGCCTTCTCGGAGTCCGGCTGGGAGACCAACAACAAGTGGCAGAAGGTGGTGCGGGACGGCCGCTTCAAGCTGATCTACGCCCAGACCCGCCCGGACCAGCGCTGGATCGGCGGCGAGGGCGTGCGCTTCACCCTCTACGACCTGGTGAACGACCCGGGCGAGACGAAGAACGTCGCCGACCAGTTCCCCCGGGAGGTCGAGCGGCTGACCAAGGCCCTCTGGGCCTGGGACCGCGCCCCGCGTTTCGACGTCCGCACCGACAAGGTGGGCGGCGCCTGCGGCGACCAGCGCAGCATGGACGAGGAGACCCGCAAGCTCCTCAAGTCCCTCGGCTATCTCTGACCTTCCGCCCCTTCGGGACCGGCTCGAAACCTGCCGTCCGGCCCCGCGTATAAAGCGCGGGGAAACGGCTTTTCCCCTTCTTTTTCAGAAAAGACGCGTACTCCGGAGGATCCGATGCTGAGCATAGCCAATCTGTCGAAGACCTACTCCAACGGCGTGCAGGCGCTCAAGGACGTCAACCTGGACGTCCCCAAGGGGATGTTCGGGCTGCTCGGCCCGAACGGCGCCGGCAAGTCGACCCTGATGCGGACCATCGCCACCCTGCAGGAGGCGGACAGCGGCACCATCGCGCTCGACGGTCTCGACGTCCTGCACCAGAAGGACGAGGTCCGCAAGGTCCTGGGCTACCTCCCCCAGGAGTTCGGGGTCTACCCCCGGGTCTCCGCCGAGGTGCTGCTCGACCACTTCGCCCTGCTCAAGGGGATCAGCCGTCCGAAAGAACGCCGCGAGGTGGTCGAGGCCCTGCTGCGCCAGACCAACCTCTGGGACGTGCGCCGCCGCAACCTCGGCACCTACTCCGGCGGCATGCGGCAGCGCTTCGGCATCGCCCAGGCCCTGCTCGGCAACCCCCGCCTGGTGATCGTGGACGAGCCGACTGCCGGCCTCGACCCGCAGGAGCGCAACCGCTTCCTCAACCTGCTCTCCGAGATCGGAGAGAACGTCGTGGTCATCCTCTCGACCCACATCGTCGAAGACGTGAGCGACCTGTGCAGCCGCATGGCGATCATCAACAAGGGGCAGGTGCTGCTCACCGGCGCGCCGCGCGAGGTGATCGACCGCGTGCAGGGCGCGATCTGGCGCAAGCTGATCGGCAAGGGCGAGCTCGCGGCCCACGAGGAGCAGTTCCAGGTCATCTCGACCCGCCTGTTCGCCGGCAACACCATGATCCGCGTGTTCAGCCCCGAAAACCCCGGAACCGGCTTCGAGCAGGTCACCGCCGACCTCGAGGACGTCTACTTCCACACTCTCCGCCAGTCCCGGGCCCAGGCCCAGGTCCAGGCCGCCTGAGCGCGGAGCGCCCCATGTTGAAGGCGATCTTCGAGTTCGAGATCCGTTACCACCTCCGCCAGTGGCTGTTCTGGCTGGTGACGCCGGTCTTCCTGCTCCTCTGCTTCGGCGCCGTCTCGTCGGAGGCGGTGCAGATCGGCGGCGGCGTCGGCAATGTCCACCGCAACTCCCCCTACGTGATCATGCAGTTCCTGACCACGATGACCGTCCTCGGCATGTTCGTCATGACGGCCTTCGTGGCGAGCTCGGTGCAGCGCGATTTCGAGCACAACACCCACGCGCTGTTCTTTTCGAAGCCGATCCGCAAATCGGATTACCTGATCGGCCGCTTCGCGGGCTCGCTGGTGGTCTCGGTCCTGATCTTCGTGGGATGCGCCCTGGGCATCGTCCTCGGCAGCATCATGCCGTGGGTCGATCCCGAGCAGATCGGGGCGTTCCAGTTCGGCCCCTATATCTACGCGTTCCTGGTCTTCGTGATCCCCAACCTGGTGTTCATGGGCGGCATCCTGTTCTCGCTCGCGAGCTTCAGCCGCAACCTGCTGACCACCTATGTCGGCGTCGTGCTGCTGTTCGTGCTGCTGTCGATCTCGGGCACCATGACGGCGGACCTCGAAAACCGCCAACTCGCGAGCCTGCTGGACCCGTTCGGCAGCGAGTCGCTGTCGATCGCGACGCAGTACTGGACGGTCGACGAGAAGAACAACGATCTGCCGCCGGTCGACGGGTGGCTGCTGGTCAACCGCCTGGTCTGGACCGGCGTCGGCCTCGGCATCTTCGCCCTGAGCTTCGTGGCCTTCGACCCCTCGCGCTCCGAGCGCCGCGCCCAGCGCCGGCGCCGCAAGCGCCTCGCCGCGGATGCCGCCTCCGGCGCGGTGGAAGCGGTGGCGCCGCTCACCCTGCCGCGCTTCCAGCTCGCCTTCTCGTCAGCCTCCCATTGGCGGCAGTTCCTGCTCCAGGCGCGCATCGAGGCGGCGGGCGTGATCAAGGGCGTCCTGTTCCTGATCATGCTGCTCCTGGGCGTGGTCTTCGTCGTTCTCAACTGGCAGTTCCGCGACCAGATCTACGGCACCTCGACCTACCCGGTGACCCGGGTCATGCTCGACATATTCCAGGGCAACTTCTACCTCTTCCTGATCATCGTCGTGATCTTCTACAGCGGCGAGCTGATCTGGAAGGAGCGCGCCGTCCGCCTCAACGAGGTCTACGACGCCCTGCCGGTGCCCTCCTGGGTGCCGCTCGCCTCGAAGCTCATGGCTCTGTGGGCGGTGGTCACCCTGTTCCTGGGCGCCGGCATCCTCTCGACGATCGGCATCCAGCTCTTCTCCGGCTACACGCGGCTCGAGCCCGGCCTCTATCTCACCGGCCTGCTGTCCAGTCTGGTGCCCTTCCTGCTCATCTCGGTGCTCACGATCTTTTTCCAGGTCGCCTCGAACAGCAAGTTCCTCGGCTACCTGCTGTCCATGCTGTGGATGATCAGCAGCATCGTGCTGGCCGCCCTCGACTTCGATCACAACCTCTACCGCTACGCCGGCCGGCCGTCGATGCCGCTCTCCGACATGAACGGCTACGGGCACTTCATCACCCCGTTCCTCTGGTTCACTTTCTATTGGGGCCTGTTCGCCCTGGTGCTGTTCGGGCTCTCCATGCTGTTCCGGGTGCGCGGCACCGAAGCCTCCTGGAAGACCCGCTGGAAGCAGGCCCGCGAGCGCTTCACCGGCCCGGCGCGGGCCATGATCGTGCTCGGCCTGCTCGGCTTCGTCGCGGTCGGCAGCTTCATCTTCTACAACACCAACATCCTCAACCGGTACACCCCGGGCGACGAGCAGGAGAAGCAGACGGCGGAGTATGAAAAGCGCTACCGCCAGTATAAAGACGTCGACATGCCGCGCATCACGGCGGTCCGCACCGACGTCGATATCTTTCCGCGCGAACGGCGGGTGGAGGCACGCGGCCACTACCGGATGAAAAACAAGACGGCGCGGCCGATCGACAAGATCTACCTGAACGTCAATCCGGAGGTGAAGACGAAGCTGATCTTCCGCCCGCACTCGCTGGAAAAGCGCGACGACCAGCTCGGCTTCCTGATCTATCGCCTGCAGCAGCCCCTGCGCCCCGGCGAGGAGATGGATTTCGACTTCACGGTCGAGGTGACCCACCCCGGCTTCGTCAACAGCGGCTCCGACACTGGCGTGGTCTACAACGGCAGCTTCTTCAGCAACGGCGCGTACTTCCCGAGCCTGGGCTACCAGGCCGGCCGGCAGCTCCAGGACCGCGGCAAGCGGCGCAAGTACGGCCTGCAGCCGGTCGATCGCATGCCCAAGGTGGACGACCTCTTCGCGCGCCGCAACAACTACCTGACCGCGGACGCCGACTGGATCGACTTCGAGACCACGGTCAGCACGTCGCCCGATCAGATCGCCATCGCCCCCGGCTACCTGCAGCGCGAATGGGTGAAGGACGGCCGGCGCTATTTCCATTACAAGATGGACTCGCCGATCCTCCACTTCTACTCGTATCTCTCGGCCGACTACCAGGTGAAGCGCGACAGCTACAAGGGCGTCAACATCGAGATCTATTACCACGCTCCGCACACCTACAACCTCGACCGGATGATCGATTCGATCAAGAAGTCCCTCGACTATTACACCGCCAACTTCAGCCCCTACCAGCACCGCCAGGTGCGGATCATCGAATTCCCGGCCTACGCCACGTTCGCCCAGTCGTTCCCCAACACCATCCCCTATTCCGAAGGGATCGGCTTCATCGCCAACCTGAAGAATGAGGACGCCATCGACTACGTCTTCTACATCACGGCCCACGAGGTCGCCCACCAGTGGTGGGCGCACCAGGTGATCGGCGGCAACGTCCAGGGCGCCACCATGCTGTCGGAGACCATGTCGCAGTATTCGGCCCTGATGGTGATGGAGCGGGAGTACGGCAAGGAGAAGATGCGCCGCTTCCTCAAGTACGAGCTGGACAACTACCTGCGCAACCGGGGCAGCGAGGTCGTGGAGGAGCTGCCGCTGATGTTGGTCGAGAACCAGCAGTACATCCACTACCGCAAGGGCAGCGTCGTGCTCTACGCCTTGCAGGACTACATCGGCCAGCAGCGCCTCAACCCGGCGCTGAGCCGCTATATCAAGGCGGTCGCCTTCCAGAACCCGCCCTACACCAACACCGTCGAGTACATGAAGTACGTCGAGGCGGCGACGCCGCCGGAGCTGCGCTACGTGCTCGACGACATGTTCCGCAAGATCACCCTGTTCGAGAACCGGGTGACCGACGCCACCTACACCCGCCGGGCGGACGGCAAATACGACGTCAACCTCACCTTCGAGGCCAAGAAGGTGCGCTCGGACGGCAAGGGCAAGGAGACGCCGGTCCCGATCAACGACTGGATCGACGTCGGCGTGTTCGGTGAAAAGGCGGTCGCGGGAAAATCGAAACCCGAGGAGACCGTGCTCTATCTCCAGAAGCGGCACATCACCCAGCCGCGGACCACGGTCCAGCTCGTGGTGGACCAGCTCCCGGTGCGGGCGGGCATCGACCCGATGAACAAGCTGGTCGATCGCAACTCGGACGACAACCGCAAGAAGGTCACGGAAGGCGCGGCGGCCGGCACGGCGGGCAAGTAGGCGAGGGCACGGGAGGGCACTGGGAGCGCCGGCTTCCAGCCGGCAATTGATTTCATGGGCCGGCAGGATGCCGGCGCTCCCAGTGCTATCCCCAGGGCAGCATCCCTGATAGTCTTGTTGCGCTTTCCCTATGAGTGCTCCATCAGGCGCGCGCGCCTTCCTGCCGCCGTGGGCTTTCCCTGGCCCACCGATCGACTGGCCCCCCTGGCTCGTAGCAGTGCTGCTTTCCCTGGCCGGCCCGCCCCGGCTCCAGTAGAATCCGACCGCTTCCATGCGCGTGCTCGTCCTCGACAACTACGATTCGTTCACCTGGAACCTGGTTCAGGCCCTCGAAGCCCTGGACGGCGAGTGCGTGGTGCGGCGGTCGGACCAGATCGGCCTGGAGGAGATCCGCGAGCTGGCGCCGCGCCGCATCCTGATCTCCCCCGGACCGTTCGGGCCGGACCAGGCCGGCATCTGCCCCGACGTGGTGCAGGAGTTCACCGGCAAGATCCCCATTCTCGGCATCTGCCTGGGTATGCAGGTGATCGCCGCGGTGTCCGGCGCCCGCGTCGTCCCCGGCCGGCCGATGCACGGCAAGACTTCCGTGGTGCGCCACGACGGCGAAGGGGTCTTCCACAGCCTCCCCAACCCGCTCACGGTGGCGCGCTACCACTCGCTGGTGGTGAAGGCCCCCGACTACCTCCCCTTCTTCGAGATCAGCGCCTGGGCGGACGACGGCACCGCCATGGGCTGCCGCATCCACGGGCTCGGGGTCGAGGGGGTCCAGTTCCACCCGGAGTCGTTCCTCACCGAGTACGGCTCCGACCTCTTGTTCAATTTCCTCTATCGGGCGCAGCTCTGGTAGGCCATGTGGGACGACCGCCTTTCGGCTGAGCGGCGGGAGGAACTCGTGGAGCGGCTGCGGCGCGTCTTGCCCGCGCCGCGCCCGGGCGCCCCGGCCGCGCGCACGGCGCTCACGCCCGAGGCCGCGGAGGCTTCTCCCGCCCAGGCCGCCGAGGCGATGCGCCGCCTGCCCGGCTTCGTCTGGCTCGACGGCGGGCCGGACGGCCACCGGCTCTTCGCCCGGCCGCTCGTCACAATGCAGGTGCGCGGCCGGCGGGCGCGCATTTCCTCCCCTGGACGCCCGAGCGATGCCTTCCCCGCCCGCGGCTTCGACCTCCTGGAGGCCGCCCTGCGGGCATGGGGCGACACTGGGGAAAGCCGCGCCTTCCTGGTTGGATATCTCGGCTACGAGCTGGGCGGCGACCTCGAGAAGCTCCCCCGTCCCCCCGCCGACGACCTCCGGCTGCCCGACCTCTACCTGGCCCTTTACGACCGGGCGCTGTGCTGGGACGGCCTCTCCTGGAGCCTGGAGCACACCGCGGCCTGGCGGGAGGAGGATGCCGTGGCGGAAGCGGAGAAAACGCTG
>DATAHG010000244.1:0-5342 GCA_036263295.1 Thermoanaerobaculia bacterium
GCATCAAAAGGAAAAACCCTGCCGCGGCAGGGTTTCATCCAAACGGAGCGGAGAGGGGACGATCAGCCGTTGCTGGCGCCCGTCTCGGCGGCGGCGGGCTGAGCCTCACCCTCGGCCTTCGGGATGTTGATCGGCTCGTAGACCGGGATCTCGAAGGCCAGCGTGCCGTGGCAGAACTCTTTCCACTCGTCGGTCACGTTGTCGAAGATGATGTTCTGGTCCTTGAAGATGCCGTCGGTGACGACATAGTTCTCCTGGAGGTAGAGGATGGAGTCGTCGTTGAGCTCGCGCTCGACCTCGACCTCCTTGCCCTCGACTTCCTTCTTCTCCTTGCGAACGTTGGCCTTGTTCTCGCTCCACTGCGGGAACTCGCGGAACTGCTTGGCCAGATACGCCTTGCAATACTTGCCCATCTCCGCCATCGTCGGTCCTCCTGACTCGTGAAGAGTCGGGTTTGGGTTCTGGTCTGATCTCTAAGTCGGCCCGGCAACCGGGGGTAGGCCCAGAGGCGCCCGGCATTATATCTGTCATCCCGGAGCCGGACGGAAGAAGAAGGGCGCCCACTGACTGTAGTGCGCCGATCCGCGAAGGTGTGACACCGGCGCGGGGGGCGGATAGACTAGGCTCCGTCCTCCGGGCTCGGGCCGTTCGCAGACCCGGCTGACCAGGAAGAAAGGGAGACCTGGGATCGCGATGGCCCTTCGCTTCGGCATCAACGGCCTCGGCCGCGTCGGCCGCGCCCTTCTGCGCATCGCCTGGAACCGCCCCGAGATCGAGATCGTGGCGGTCAACGACGTCGTGCCGTCTCACGTCCTGGCGCGGCTCCTGGCGCGGGATACGGTCCACGGGCCGTTCCATCCCGGGGGAGGCCGCGCGATCGGCCCGGCCGGCCCTCTGCAGGAGATCCTCGCCGAGGACGCCTGGCTGCGGGTCGGCGACCGCAACATCCGTTTCTACCAGCAGCCCGATCCGGCCCGCATCCCCTGGGAGGACGACGGGCTCGACGTCGTGGTCGAGGCGACCGGCCGCTTCCTGCGCCGCGAGCAGTCGGCGGCCCACCTGCGCGGGACGGTGCGCCACGCCGTCATCTCCGCCAACGCCGACCCGGCCGACCCCGCCGACTACACCGTCTGCCTCGGAATCAATGAGGACGGGCTCGATCCGGCGAGCCAGGCGGTGATCAGCAACGCCTCCTGCACCACCAACTGCCTGGCGCTCGTGGCAAAGGTGTTGCACGACAGCTTCGGCGTCCGCCGGGCGCTGATGAACACGGTTCACAGCTACACCGAGAACCAGAGGCTGCTCGACCTGCCTCACCCGGATCCGCGGCGCTCCCGGGCGGCGGCCCTCAACATGATCCCGACCTCGACCACGGCGGCCCAGGCGCTCGGCCTGCTGATCCCCAGCCTCGCCGGCCGGGTGGACGGCTTCGCGGTGCGGGTGCCGACTCCGGCCGTCGCCATGCTCGACCTGGTGGCCGAGGTGGAGCGCGAGACCCACGCCGAGGCCGTGCGCCAAGCGTTCCGGGAGGCGGCCGCCCAGCGCATGGCGGGCGTCCTGGCGGTCACCGAGGAGGAGCTGGTCTCCTCCGATTTCATCGGCGACCCCCATTCGGCGGTCCTCGACCTGCCGCTCGTCCAGGTGCTGGACGGCGGGATGGTGCGGGTGGTCGCCTGGTATGACAACGAATGGGGTTACGCCACCCGGCTCGCCGACCTGCTGGTCCGGCTGAGCTCGGCCTGAATTCTTGACGATACGAGGGAGGGAGGAACCGCCCCATGACCGATCTGCTGACCCTGGAAGATCTCGACCTGACATCCCTGACCGACCGGCGCGTCTTCGTGCGGGTCGATTTCAACGTGCCGCTCTCCGAGTCCGGCGAGGTGCTGGACGACACCCGCCTGCAGGAGGCGCTGCCGACTCTCCGCGAGCTCTCCGCCGCGGGCGGCAAGCTCCTGCTCGCCTCTCACCAGGGGCGCCCCAAGGGGCAGCCCGACCCGCGCTACACCCTGCGGCCGGTGGCGGTGCGGCTCGCCGAGCTGCTCGGCCAGGGGGTCCGTTTCGCCCACGACTGCGTGGGCGACGAGGTGAGCAGCCTGGCCGACGATCTCGAGCCGGGCGAGGTGATGCTGCTCGAGAACCTGCGCTTTCACGCGGGGGAGGAGAAGAACGATCCGGCCTTCGCCGAGCAGCTCGCGGCGCTCGCCGACGTCTATGTGGACGACGCCTTCGGCAGCGCCCATCGTGCCCATGCCTCGGTGGTCGGGATCCCCGAGCGGGTGTCGAGGAAGGCCGCCGGCCGGCTGCTCGCCCGCGAGGTCGAGTCGCTCGGCCGGCTCCTCGGCGAGCCCGAGCGGCCGTTCGCGGCTCTGCTCGGCGGCGCCAAGATCGAGGGGAAGATCGACACTCTGGAGAATCTCCTGCCGCGGCTCGACATCCTTCTCCTCGGCGGCGGCATGGCGAATACCTTCCTCGCCGCCCAGGGGCACGACCTGCGCGACTCGCTCTATGAGAAGGACCGCCTCGACGTGGCGAACGACATCCTGAGCCGGGCGAAGGAGCGCGGCATCGAGGTCCTGCTGCCGACCGACCTGGTGGTGGCGGACGACTTGAAGACGCCGGGGCAGGTCCGCTCGGTCCCCGTCAGCGGAATTCCGGCCGGGATGAAGGCGTTCGACATCGGCCCCGAGACCCGCAAGGCGTTCGCCGCGGCCCTCGGCCGGGCGCGCACGCTGTTCTGGAACGGCCCGCTGGGCGTCTTCGAGCACCCGCCGTTCGACGAGGGCACCGGCGCCGTGGCGCAGGCGCTCGCGAACGTCCAGGGCTTTTCGGTGATCGGCGGCGGCGAGACCGTGGCGGCGGCGCGGCAGGCGGACGTGCTCGACCGCATCGGCCACGTCTCGACCGGCGGCGGCGCCTCGCTGGAGTTCCTGGCCGGCAAGACGTTGCCCGGCGTGACGGTCCTGGAGAAGAAGGGTTGAGCGTGGGACGGCGGCCCCGGCGCCCGATCGCCGCGGCCAACTGGAAGATGAACCTGCTGCGGGCCGACGCCGCGGCCTGGTGCCGGGCCGTGCACGAGAACCTCGACGCGGCCCCGGCTGCATCGGACGTGGTGGTCTTCCCCGGCTTTCCGCTGATCGCCGAGGTGGCGGCGGCGCTCGCCGGGGCTCCGGTGGAGATCGGCGGGCAGGACCTCCATCCCCAGGACAAGGGGGCGCACACCGGGGACGTCTCGGCCGCCCAGCTCCGCGACGCCGGCTGCGCCTGGGCTCTCTGCGGCCACAGCGAGCGGCGGCACGACCACGGCGAGAGCGACGCGACCGTGGCGGCCAAAATCGCGGCCGCCCTGCGGCAGGGTCTCAAGCCGATGATCTGCCTCGGCGAGACCCGCGACGAGCGCAAGGCCGGGCGCACCTTCGAGGTGCTGGAGCGCCAGCTCGGGGCGGCGTTGGAGGTCCACCCCGAGTCCGCCCCGGCGTTCGCCCTGGCCTACGAGCCGGTGTGGGCGATCGGCACCGGCGAGACGGCCACGCCCGAGATCGCCCAGGAGGCCCACCGGTTTCTGCGCGAGCGGCTGGGCGGGCTGATCGGCGAGGAGCGGGCGGCGGCGGTGCCGATCCTTTACGGCGGGTCGGTGACGCCGGACAATGCCGCCAGCCTGATCGCGGAGGAGGACGTCGACGGCTTCCTGGTGGGCGGGGCCAGTCTTGACGCGGAGAAATTTCTGACTATCATACGCAGTTCCGATTGAGGGAGCGCGATCTCCCGGCTAGCGAACAGAGGAGCGGCCTGTGATTTATCTGCTGTACGTCATTCACATTCTCGTCTGCATCTTCCTGATCCTGGTGGTTCTCCTCCAGCAGGGCAAGGGTGCGGACCTCTCGGTGTTCGGCGGCGGCAGCACGCAGACGGCTTTCGGGGCGCGCGGCGCGACCACGCTGCTCCACAAGCTGACCGTGGCCTCTTTCGTGGTGTTCGTACTGACCACGATGTCGATCGCCATCCTGAAGGCCGGTCCGACCGGCCGTTCGGTGATGAGCGGTGTCGCCAAGCCGACGACGAGCCAGAGCGCTCCGGCGACCCCGGGCAAGCCGGCCACCCCGGCTCAAAAGGCCCCGGTGACTCCGGCTCCGACAGCCCCGGCTCCCGCCGCTCCGGCGGCACCCCCGCAGCAGTAGGCGGGTCCCTCGGAGGGGCCGGGCTCCGGCACGGTCTCTCCTGCTAGAATGTTCTTTGTGCCCAAGTGGCGGAATTGGTAGACGCGCACGTTTGAGGGGCGTGTGGAGCAATCCGTACCGGTTCGAGTCCGGTCTTGGGCACCATTCCTTCCTTCCCTCTCCATCCCGATCCAGCTTCAAGGGCCTCAAGCCCGCCCTCTCCCCCGCTTGATTTTTGGTTGCGGCAGTGCCAGTATGCTGCCCAAATAAGTCGAAGTTGCAACTACAACTTGCGTCGTGCCAGCCCTCGCTTCGACCCGGGTCGATTTGTGATGTGAGGCCGTTTAGCTGTGCGATTACCCTTCGGGCGCCACAGGGAGCCCGCGTCTTTCAGAAAGAAAGGAGTAGAAGCACCATGGCGGAACAAGGTACGGTCAAGTGGTTCAACAACGCCAAGGGTTACGGGTTCATCCAGACCGAGGAGGGGGGCGAGGACATCTTCGTCCACCATACCGCGATTGTCTCGGAGGGGTTCCGGACCCTCAACCAGGGGGAGCGGGTGGCTTTCGAAATCGTCGAGGGTCCCAAGGGGCTCCAGGCCCGGAACGTCCTCCGGAGCTGACCTTCCCGTCGTACAACTTCCGCCAGGATTTCGGCGCAAGCCTCAGGAGATCGAACCCTCCCGCAGGAATTCGTCCAGGGCCCGATTGAAGGCGTCCGGCCGTTCCAGACTCGCGAGGTGACCGGCCTCCGGGAGGACGGCCGTCCGCGCACCTGGGATCGCCCGGGCCATCCGATGCGACTCCTCGGGCGGGGTGATCTCGTCCTCCTCCCCCACCAGGATCAGCGCCGGAACCGTCAGGCGCGGCAGGAGATCGGCGCGGTCGGGCCGCTCGGCCATGCCGCGCTGCGCCGCGGCGATGCCGGCCGGCGACGCCGTCGCGATCTCGCGTTCGAGCCAGGCGCGCAGCTCGGGGCGGCGCTCGTGGCTGGTGCGGCCGAGCAGCTTGGGGATCATCGACTCGGCCACGAAGCCGGTCCCTTCGGTCATCACCCGCTCCGCCATGGCGAGCCGCCCCTCTCGTCCTGGCGGCGCGTCCGCCCCGGCCCGGGAGTCGGCCAGCACCAGGCCCGCGAGGCGTTCGGGGAAGTCGGCGGCGAAGGCGAGCGCGGCGTAGCCCCCCA